>JAILNN010000052.1 GCA_024691565.1 Lachnospiraceae bacterium
AGTGCAAGAGTTTCTTCACTTAACTACAAGAATAATAATAAGGGTAAGGTTACTATCCCTGACACAATTAGCGATAATGGTACAATTAGAAAGGTTACAGCGATTGCACCTTATGCATTTATTAGAAACAAGAAGATTAAGCAGCTTATTCTTGGTGCAAATATTCAGAGTGTTGGAAATACATCATTTGCAGGTATGACAGGCTTTAAGAAGTTTGTTGTTAGCGCTGATAATCAGTATGTTAAGACCTTTAAGAAGGGCAATAATGCACATATGCTTCTTTCTAAGGATGGTAAGGTAATGCTTGGAATGGCAGGCTGCAAAAAGAGCGTTAAGATTCCAAATACCGTTGAGACAATCAACGAATATGCATGTGCCGTAAACCGTATGAATAAGCTTGTTATTGGTGCAAATGTTAAGAAGATTTACCCATGTGCATTTGCTCATGATGCTAAGCTTAAGAGGGTTCAGTTTAAGGGTGCAGTTCCTGAGATGTCATTTAACTGTATTCTCGATAAGATGAATTATAAGAAGGGACGTGTATTTGTTCCTAAGAAGTACTATAAGAACTACAAACAGGCATTTAAGTCAGCTGTTAAGAGAAAGCAGTTCCTTAAATTAAAATTCCTTAAGAAGAAATAAGGATAAGATATTTGGGTTAAAAACCTATGGAATGAAAACTAAATGATTTAGATTACATAAAGTGGTCGCACTTATCGAATGATAGGAGTGGCCACTTTTTTTGCTCGGTCGGAGAAATCCCCTACCACTAAGCTTTGGCATAGGTGGTGGTTATGACAAATTATACTCTGTCGAGGTACAAGCTCCGACTGAGTTTATACTAAATTTTACTAGACAAAGCTGTTAGTATATGCTAACATATATCGGTGTTAGTTATCGCTAACATAGACAATACTATACTAAAATAATTTAACGAAAGGATGTTTTAATCATGATTAAAGTTGTTTATTGGACAGGAAGTGGAAACACACAGGCAATGGCTGAGGCTGTTTTAAAGGGAATTCAGGATGCTGGTAAGGAAGCAGAGCTTGTATTTATTGATGATACAACACCTGCTGATGTTGCAGGGGATGCTGTAATTGCTTTTGGTTGCCCTGCTATGGGAGCTGAAGTTCTTGAGGAAGGATCTGTTGAACCATTTATGGCTGACTATGAGACTACATGTAATGGAAAGAAGATTGCACTCTTTGGTTCATATGGTTGGGGAGATGGCCAGTGGATGAGAGATTGGGAAGAGCGTCTTAAGTCTAATGGAGCTACAATTATTAATGGTGAAGGTCTTATCATCAATGATGCACCTGATGCAGATGGTGTTGCTCAGTGTGAGGCACTTGGAAAGGCTATCGCAGAGGCTTAATTAGAAAATAAAATCTTGAATTATGAAGGGCTTGTCATGGGCAGAGATATATATTTAAAATTGAATTGTAATGATGTTAGACATATGTTTGTTTTTCAATGCGCTCCAGTAATGTCTGGAAATAAGATTTCGAATTTATTGATTGTAAATAGAAAAAATTATGAATGCGTGAAAAAAATCATTAAAAATACAAAGTTGAATATGTTTGTTTTTTCGGAAAAGAACGGAAGAATTTCACTGCTCGTATATAATCGGGAGATGCTTGCTAAACACCTGATTAAACGTGAAAATGCATATTTTCTTGAGAAAATGGGATATATAGGACAAGACCTTCTTTATGTTCTTTATGAGCTTTCAGCAAGGTATTCGGATTATCTTCACAACAATGGGGAATTTCCGCATGAGATGGGGATAGTTCTTGGATATCCAGTTGGTGATGTTTATGGATTTATGAATCATAAGGGGGAAGATTATTTGTTTTCTGGGTATTGGAAGGTTTATACAAATCCAAGTCATGCCAAAAATATGTTTGGTGTTTATGATAGAGTAACCCAGGAAATGCTTCAAAAGTTGATTGGTGGAGTGCCTGTTGAAAAGCTTGTAAACATAGCATAAATCTATGAAAAAGCAGCAATTCATCCTATATGGATGCTTTAAAGGTATGTAGAGACATTTGAAACAATAGAGGTATGTAGAATTAAAAAAAGTCTTGGTTAAATCAGCGTAATTAAGCGCTTTTAAAGATTTAATCAAGACTTTTTTATTTTAATGGTTTGTTTTTTTGCTACGTATTAATAATTTTCTTTTCTTACTTCGAAGAAACTCTGTGGGTGGTTACAAACAGGGCAAACATCAGGAGCCTCTGTTCCAACAACAACATGACCGCAGTTTCTGCATTCCCACATTGTTACACCAGATTTCTTAAATACTTCCATTGCCTCAACATTGTGTAAGAGTGCACGATAACGCTCTTCATGCATTTTTTCGATTGCACCAACACCTCTGAACTTCTCTGCTAAATCGTGGAAACCTTCTTCGTCAGCTTCTTTAGCCATTCTGTCATACATATCAGTCCACTCAGCGTTCTCACCTTCTGCAGCGTGTAAAAGGTTTTCTTCTGTTGTTCCAACTCCGTTAAGTGCCTTAAACCAAAGTTTTGCATGCTCTTTTTCATTATCAGCTGTTTGCAAGAATAATGCAGCAATCTGCTCGTAACCAGCCTTCTTAGCTACTGATGCAAAATAAGTATACTTATTTCTTGCCATAGATTCGCCTGCGAATGCTTCTAAAAGATTCTGCTCAGTTTTTGTTCCTGCGTATGGATTGGATTTTGCACCCTCTTCTTCAACCTTCTTGAAAACGTCCTTCTGCTTACATTTTGGGCAAACCTCAGGTGGTTCGTCACCTTCATGAACATAACCACAAACCGTACATACATACTTCATACGTAATACCTCCTTATTTTGTTTTTATGATAACTGCATAAAAACCAGCCATAGTTAACATGCAGATATTCTTTAGAATCCGTTTATAGGATAGTTTAAATTTTAACAAAAAAGGGGAGATTTTGCAACAGTTATATTGGTGTAAATTTTGTGATTTTTTGGTGATAATTATGGATTTTATATAAAGTTTTTAGATTGTTTATAAACCTTTTTGTTGTTTTAAAGAGAGGTGTAGTTTATACTCTTTTATAAGTAAGATGAACTGAGGGAGAGGTGTTTTTTGTGGATGATAAGTTAGGTGCGAAGAAAGAATTTAGGCGGAATGCAAGTAAAGTCAGGAATGCAATACCGAAGGAGCTGAGAGACATAAAGGACGATCTTGTTTTTCGAAAAATCATAATGAATAGATATTTTAAGAGTGCAGAAAAAGTCTTTGTCTATGTGTCATACAAATCTGAGGTTGATACGATTCGCCTTATTAAGAGTATGCTAGAAAAGGGAGAGAAGAGCGTTTGTGTTCCTGTGGTTCATGGTTCTGAGATGATTTTTATTCAGATTCATGATTTTAATGAGATGAAAGAAAGTGATATGGGGATTCTTGAGCCGGTCTATGATAAGGAAAAGGAAGTTATTATTGATGAGAATTCTGTTATGTTACTTCCGGGGCTTGCATTTACAGAGGGGGGCTTACGTATGGGTTACGGCGGCGGCTTCTATGATAAATATATGCATAAATATAGTGATGTAAAATTTATGAAATTTGGACTATGTTATTACGAGCAGATTTATGATATAATTCCGGTTGATGAAAATGACGTGCGACTCGATGCGTTGATTTCAGATTAACTAGGAAGTAGGAAAGGGATTGAATAATGAAAATTTCAGAGATTTTAAAAGAGAATAAGGTTACGCTTTCGATGGAGGTTTTTCCGCCAAAGACTGAACCTCGATTTGATGCGGTAAGTTCTGCAGTCAAAGAGATTTCTAAGCTTAAGCCAGCATTTATTAGCTGTACATATGGCGCTGGAGGTGGAACAAGTAAGTATACAGTTCAGATTTCTAAGGATATTATGGATTATGGCGTTACTTCAATGGCTCATCTTACCTGTGTTTCATCTAGTCATGAAACAGTTAGACAGCAGATTTTAAATATTAAGGAAGCTGGCATTGAAAATATCTTAGCTCTTAGAGGAGATATTCCTGATGGAATGGCATTCCCTGGCACAAATCAATTTGAACATGCTATTGATTTGATTCATGTTATTAAAGAAGAGTATCCTGAGGCTTGTATTGGTGGGGCTTGCTACCCTGAGAAGCATCCGGATGCGCCTGATAAGGATACAGATATCAAGCATATTAAGGAAAAGGTTGATGCGGGTTGTGAGTTCTTGACGACTCAGATGTTTTTTGATAATTCTATTTATTTTAATTATTTATATAGACTTAGAGAAGCAGGCGTTAATGTGCCAGTTATCGCTGGAATCATGCCTGTCACAACAAAGACTCAGATGGAGAGAAGTATTGAACTTTCTGGCTGTATTATTCCACCAAGATTTAAGGCTATGGTTGATGCCTTTGGGGACAGCCCTGAGAAGATGAAGCAGGTGGGTGTGATTTACGCTACTGAGCAGATTGTTGAGCTTATTTCAAATGGCTGTACTCATATTCATGTTTATACTATGAATAAGCCTGAAATCGCGGCTTCAATTATGGAGCAAATTTCTACACTTATATAATTCATTTTTCTTGAAATATAATATGAATTATGTTAAATTTAGAGTAATTTTATGTGGTGAAACACGTAAGGTCAAAATATAAAAAAACCGGAGGATTAGATATGAATTATTTAGAGGTTTATAACGAATGGATTGAAAATCCGTACTTTGATGATGAAACAAAGCAGGAACTTAAGGGTATTAAGGACGACGATAATGAAATTAAAGAGCGTTTCTATAAATCTCTTGAATTCGGTACTGCAGGACTTCGTGGAGTTATCGGTGCTGGAACAAACAGAATGAATATTTACACTGTTAGAAAGGCTACTCAAGGTCTTGCTAACTACATTATTAAAGCCGGAAAATCCGATAAGGGAGTTGCGATTGCTTATGACTCTCGTCATATGTCTCCGGAATTTGCGGATGAGGCTGCGCTTTGCTTGAATGCTAATGGAATTAAGGCTTATGTTTTCGAGTCTTTAAGACCTACACCAGAGCTTTCTTTTGCAGTGCGTGAGCTTGATTGTGTTGCTGGTATTAATGTTACAGCAAGTCATAATCCGCCTAAATATAATGGATATAAGGTTTATTGGGAAGATGGAGCTCAGATTACTCCTCCAAATGACGTTGGAATAATGGCAGAGGTTAGCGCAGTTTCTGATTGGAATACTGTTAAGACAATGGATAAGGCAGAGGCTTGTGAGAAGGGGCTTTATAATCAGATTGGTAAGGAAATCGATGATAAGTATATTGAGGCCCTTAAGAGTCAGGTTATTCATTGGGATGCTATCAAGGAGATGGGTGATAAGATTACTGTTGTTTACACACCTCTCCATGGAACAGGTAATATCCCTGCAAGAAGAGTTTTAGAGGAAATTGGATTTAAGAATGTTTATGTTGTTCCTGAGCAGGAACTTCCAGATGGTGATTTCCCTACTGTTAGTTATCCTAACCCAGAGGCTGCTGAGGCGTTTGAGCTTGCTCTTAAACTTGCTAAGGAAAAGGATGCAGATATTGTTCTTGCAACTGATCCTGATGCAGATAGACTTGGTGTTTATGTTAAGGATGAGAAGTCGGGAGAGTACTTAACTCTTACTGGTAATATGTCTGGTTCACTTCTTGCTGAATATGAGCTTTCACAGAGAAAGGAACGTGATGGTTCACTTCCATCAGATGGAAAACTTATTAAGACTATTGTTACATCAAATCTTGCAGATGCAGTAGCTGCTAATTATAACATCGATGTTATCGAGTGTCTTACAGGATTTAAATATATTGGACAGCAGATTTTAGGTTTTGAGCAGACAGGTGTTGGTGAATATCTCTTTGGTTTCGAAGAGAGCTATGGATGTCTTATTGGAACTCATGCTAGAGACAAGGATGCTATTGTTGCTACAATGGCACTTTGCGAGGCTGCTGCGTACTATAAAACTCAGGGAAAGACTCTCTGGGATGTTATGCTTGATATGTATGATCGCTATGGTTATTACAAAGACGGAATTCAGTCTGTAACCATGGAAGGAATGGAAGGACTTGAGAAAATCCAGAATATTATGGATGAGCTTAGAAATAATCCACCTAAGGAATTTTGTGGATATAAGGTTCTTGCATTTAGAGATTATAAGAAGGATACAATTACAGACCTTACTACAAACGAGGTTAAGCCTACAGGACTTCCTGAGTCAAATGTTCTTTACTTTGATATGTCAGATAATGCATGGATGTGCGTTCGTCCTTCAGGTACAGAGCCTAAGATTAAATTCTACTATGGTGTAGTTGGTGAATCTCTTGATGATGCTGAGGCTAAATCTAAGGCTATGGGAGAAGCTGTTAGTAAGTTTGTTGATGCATTATAATTTATAATTTTATTGCTCAAAAATTCATGTTTTAATGTTTGAAAATGAAAAGGGAGCGGAAAAGAATCGGGGTAGTAAACGAGCAAGTTATCACTTGTAGAATAGGGAATGTTGTGGTATAATTGCTTTAGTTTATTTCATAAAACTAAATTAAATAAGGAGGAAACTACAATGAATTTTGAAGTTAAGAACAAACCATTGCCAGTGCTTGTTTGTCAGCTTAATGATGGTGAATCACTTGAGTGTCAGAAGGGCGCAATGTCTTGGATGACATCAAACATCACAATGCAGACCGGTTTAGGTGGCGGTGGAAAAGGTGTTTTAGGAGCACTCGGAAAGATGGCTAAAAGCGCGGTAACAGGAGAATCTATTTTCAGAAACACTTACACATGTCAGGGTGGAGCAGGAGAGATTGCATTTGCATCAACCTTCCCTGGTGACATCATTAGCTTTGATGTTACAAACACACCTATCGTAGCTCAGAAGCAGTCATACCTTGTTAATGAAAAGGGAGTTAACATGGAAATCTTCTTCCAGAAGAAGATTGGAGCTGGTTTCTTCGGTGGTGAAGGTTTCATCATGCAGAAGTTCTCTGGTGCTGGACAGGTATTCCTTGAGATTAATGGATGTGTTTGTGAGTATGAACTTGCAGCTGGTCAGTCAATGATTCTTGATACAGGTTATCTTGCTGCTATGGAAGCAACATGTTCTGTTGATGTTGAGATGGTTAAAGGTCTTGGAAACATCGTTGCTGGTGGTGAGGGACTTTTCAACACAAGAGTAACAGGTCCTGGTAAGATTTGGTTACAGACAATGCCTGCAAATGCTCTTGCTGGTGCAATTTCTCCATACATCGTTTCTTCATCATGATGATATAGGTTTGCTAATCATAAAACTAAATAAGAGCTTAATAAAAAATATATTCTACGGTATGTGGTTTTAATAACTACATACCGTAGTTTTTTTGTATTCAATTAATAGAAGAAGATAACGTATTTACAGGGTTTGACAGACTATTTCGCATTAACTATACTGATAAATACATATGGGCTTTTGTTAAAAACTCGTTTGTTAAGTATGAAATTATTTGTAAAAATTTTATTGATAGAAATGGTTTTAAGCTGGAAAATTGGTGGTCCGGCGTCCCTTAAAGAAGGAGCATTTACAATATGGAGAAAATTAAGGTTATTACAGATAGCAATAGTGGTATGACTGAAGAGGAAGCTTTAAATGCAGGAATTAAGGTACTTCCAATGCCTTTTTTGATTGATGAAAAAACATATTATGAAAATATTACTTTAACCCAAAAAGAGTTTTATGAGAAACTTCAGGCGGATACTGATATTTCAACTTCTCAGCCTACAATTCCTGATGTTAAGAAGTGTTGGGATGAAGAACTTGAGAATTATGATTCGATTGTCTATATTCCTATGTCTAGCGGACTTTCAGGATCTCTTTCAACAGCTAAGATGCTTGCTGATGATTATGATGGAAGAGTTCAGGTTGTTGATAATCAGAGAATTAGTGTTACTCAGTTTCAGAGTGCATTAGATGCGGTTGAACTTGCGAACGAAGGATATTCTGCTAAGGAAATCAAAGATATTTTAGAGGAAGTTAAATTTGATTCTAGTATCTATATTAAGCTTGAAACACTTAAGTATCTTAAGAAGGGTGGAAGAATTACTCCTGCGGCTGCAGCGATTGGTTCTGCTCTTAAATTAAAGCCGGTACTTCAGATTCAGGGTGAAAAACTCGATGCATTTACAATAGCAAGAACTGGTAAACAGGCTGAGATAAAGATGCTTAAAGCTATGGAACATGATATTGAGACTAGATTTGGCGGAATGGATAATATTGAAAATATTCATATTGAAGTTGCTCATACAGCAAATGAAGAGGCTGCCGAGTATTTTAAGCAGGAGATTATGGAAAAATTTGGTGTTAAGGATGTTTTGGTTTCACCTTTATCACTTTCTATTGCCTGCCACATTGGACCTGGAGCGCTTGCTATTGCATGTTCAGTAGATATCCATGAATCAATTAGGAAGCATGGTTTGGTTCCAGCAAATGTTAGTTAATAGGGATTGAATTTACATAAATATAAAGGAGCGACTACTCATAGTTGCTCCTTTTATTTTTTACACAAACACATATGTTTTTTACTTGCCAATCCTTGAATTTAAGTGTAATATCTTACATATGATTGACCGCTGTTTTATGGCGAGAAAATGAGGTGATATAGATGAGTTATATTGATGAATTAGGTGTTAAAGCATTAAACGCTAAGAAGCAGATTATGACAGCTTCAACAGGGGAGAAGAATAAGATTTTAGATGCTATTGCAGCTAAACTTAGAGAAAAGGCGGATGCTATTATTAGCGTTAATGAAGAAGAGGTTAAGAGAGCGGCCGAAAGAGGAACCAGTGGTCCTATGCTTGACAGACTTAAGCTTAATGCTGATAGAATTGAGGGAATGGCTAGCGCCTGTGAAGAGCTTAAAGGATTGGAAGATCCTGTGGGAGAGGTTGTTAGCGGTTCTAAGAGACCTAATGGAATGAAGATTACTAAGGTTAGAGTTCCTATGGGTGTCATTGGTATTATTTTTGAATCTCGTCCTAATGTTACAGTGGATGCGGCTACTCTTTGCATCAAGAGTGGTAATGCTACAATTCTTCGTGGTGGTAGTGAGGCTATTGAAACTAACAAGGTTTTGATGGAGCTTATGAGAGAGGCAGTTGAAGGATGTGGTTTTAATCCAGATATTGTTCAGCTTGTTACAGAGACTTCTCATGAAACCTCTGCAGAGCTTATGAAGGCTAATAAATATCTTGATTTGCTTATTCCTAGAGGAGGAAGCAGACTTATTAATGCAGTTGTACAGAATGCTACTGTACCTGTTATTGAGACTGGAACAGGTAATTGTCATATTTATGTGGATGAGACAGCTGATATTGATATGGCTATTGCTATTACAAATAATGGAAAGACTCAGAGACCAGGTGTTTGTAATGCACTTGAAACCTGTCTTGTTAATGAAAAAATCGCTCCTGAATTCCTACCTAAGTTGAAGGCTGTTCTTGATGAACATAATGTTGAGATTCGTGGATGCGAGAAGACAAAGGAAATTCTTGGTGATTCAGTAGTTTCTGCAACTGAGGAAGATTGGGGAACAGAGTTCTTAGATTATATTATTAGCATTAAGGTTGTTGCAGATGTTAGCGAGGCTATTGAGCATGTTTCTAAGTACTCAACAGGACATTCTGAGTGTATTGTTACAAAAGACTTTAATAATGCGCGTAAGTTCCAGAATGAGATTGATTCTGCCTGCGTTTATGTGAATTGTTCTACAAGATTTACAGATGGTGGAGAGTTTGGTCTTGGTGCTGAAATTGGGATTTCTACACAGAAGCTTCATGCAAGAGGTCCAATGGGACTTAAGGAGCTTACTACCTGCAAGTTCTTGATTGAGGGCGAAGGACAGATTAGATAAGAGATATGCTAAAAAATATTTAATCAAGATAGACTAGATAAAAGACAGATTAGATAAACACATAGATTTGGGAAAGAGGTACCTATTATGAGTACGTTTAACGTAGAATTAAAGAGAGTTATTGATGATACCTATGAAATTGAAACTGGGTATGAGTTGACAGAAAAACTTATTAGCGATATTAAGGATGGATTGGTTGGTAAAATTAAGAAATTTGCCGTTATAACAGATAGCATTGTTGAAAAGTTGTATGCAAATAAGATTTACAATAGACTTTGCGAAGAGGGTTATAAGGCTGATTTATTCGTTTTTGAAGCTGGTGAGAAGAGCAAGGTTAGAAAGACTAAGGAAGTTGTTGAGGATGCAATGCTCGAGAAGGAATATCGTAGAGATTGCTGTGTGATTGCTGTTGGTGGCGGAGTTGTAACAGACTTGGCAGGCTTTCTGGCAGGTACTTTTGCAAGAGGTGTTCCTTTTATAAATTATGCGACAACTCTTCTTGCGGCAGCTGATGCATCGGTTGGTGGAAAGACTGCTGTTGACACACCTAGAGCGACTAATCTTATTGGTCTCTTTAATCAGCCTGAAAAGGTTTATATTGACATTGCTACATGGAAGACACTTCCTAAGAGTCAGATTTCTAGCGGTATGGCAGAGACTATAAAGCATGCATGTATGGCTGATGCAGAGTTCTTTAAGTATCTTGAGGACAACATGGATAAGATTATGCAGCTTGATAAGGAAGCGTGTGACCATATTTCCAATAAGAATTGTGAGATTAAATATAAGGTTGTTATGCAGGATGAGAAGGAAAGTGGTTTAAGAGAAATCTTGAACCTTGGACATACTGTTGGAAGGGCTATTGAGACCTTGAGTGAATACAGACTCCTTCATGGAGAGGCGGTTTCAATTGGTCTTGTTGCACAGACACATCTTGCTAGAAAGCTTGGATATATGGATGATTCTGAGGTTAGACGTGTGAGAAACCTTCTTAAGAAGGCAAATTTACCTGTTGCTATTCCTGAGTATATTGACAGGGAAGCGCTTGTTGACAAGCTCTATACTGATAAAAAGGTTAGAGATGGAAAACTTAGATTTGTGGTTCAATATGGTATTGGAAGCATGGTTGAGTTTGATAAGAATAATTTTGGAATTGAAGTCTCTAGAGAAGAGGCTGCGAAAATTATAAATGAAATGGAGGATGAAAATGGCTGATGTATTGATTTTTCTTGCTGAAGGGCATGAAGAGGTTGAGATGCTTACTGTTGTCGATATGGTGAGACGTGCTAAAATCGAGATTGATATGGTAAGTATTACAGGTAAAAAAGAAGTTACTAGCTCTCATGGAGTTACAATCGTTGCAGATAAGACTTTTGAAGAATTGACAGATGATGATTTTTCTGCTGCAAAGGCTCTTGTTCTTCCGGGTGGCATGCCTGGAACACTTAATTTGAAGGCGTATAAGCCTCTTACGGATAAGGTTGTTGATTTTAACAATCAAGGTAAGGTTATTGCAGCTGTTTGTGCGGCACCTACTGTTTTTGGTGGGCTTGGACTTTTAGAAGGAAAGAAGGCAACCTGTTATCAGGGAATGGAAGAAGGACTTGTTGGTGCGCTTACTTCTGAAGACAGAGTTGTTGTTGATGGAAATATAATTACCAGTAGAGGAATGGGTACCTGCATTGAATTTGCGGGCGCCATTATTACTGCACTTGATTCGGCTGATACAGCAGAGAGAATTAAGAATGCAATTCATTTTTATTAATTTATTTTAAGGAGGATTTAAATCATGGTTAAACATTATGTTATGTGGAATTTAAAGAAGGAACTTAGCGATACTGAGAAGGAAGGTATCAAGAGCGATATCAGAAGAAGACTTGAAAATCTTAAGGGTGTTATTCCTGGAATCGAGGAAATCACTGTTTATACTGAGGGAGCTGTTGAATCTAATTCTGATATTATGCTTGAGTGCATCCTTACAAACAGAGAAGCGCTTACAAGATATCAGGCTAATCCTGAGCATCAGAAGATTAGAAACGAAAATGTAGCACCTTATGTTGTTGAGAGAATGAGTTTTGACGTTATAGTCTAATGTGCTTTTTATAGGTGTAAATGTCTTTTTTGGGTGATTTAGAGACTATTTTCTAGCTTTTCTTAATTAAATTTCGAAAATCTTAAAAAAAGGAATGAAAAGGTCTTTTCAAATCGTATAAAATGATGTATAATTGTATCACTATTAACGAGGAAGAGGGGTAAGTAAAAGTGGCAAAAAATATTTATGATAATAGTTCAGACAACGACGAAATCGAAAGCGAAAAGGAATATGAAGAGCAGAACCAGGTGCCTGATATAGGTAGTATTAATGCTACTAATATTTTTAGCCAGGGGATTCTTGCAGATGATTTAACTACTAAGGAGAAGGATATTGCTCAGCAGGTTTGGGAATTCGTGCGTGAGTTTACTCTTCCAGCAGATCTTGGTGGAATTACTGATGCAGAGAGACTTGAAGCTTTTTCAAGCGCAAGCCCAATGGATATCTTTTCAAATTTCAAAGATTTTGAGAGTATTAAGACAAAGATTCAGCAGTGGGATAAGGATAGTATTAAGCAGAATGATGTTATCCAGAATAAGAACAAGGGTGAAATTGGTGTTGTTCTTAAGAAGTTCTATGTTAATGACTTAAATGGTTATCTTACAAAGTACCAGGTATTCACAGAAGGTGGAATTTTTGCAATCTGGGAAGCTAGTGAGATTGAGAAGACAGAGAGCTCTATCGAAGGTGCTGAGGAAATCTTTGGTAAGATGGTAGCTGATCTTAAAAAGGTTAAAGATTCGCTTAGATAAAGGTTTTTGTAGGGTTGCTTAAGGAACAATTCTACGTAATGAAAAAATTAAAAATTTTTTAAAGTTAAACCGAGTACTTGTGTACTCGGTTTTTTCGTGTTATACTCTCACGGGTAAAAAAATATAAGGATTGAGATATAAGATGAAAAATAGATTTTTAACGATTGCTATGGCATTAAGTATTGCTGTATCCTCTAGCTTTGCGACACCAGCTATGGCAGGAAGCGTTTCAACAGGGAATGGGTTTGGTTTAATTAGTGATAGTCTTAAGTGGGTTAAGGATACTACTACAGAAGATGAGACTAGCACTTCAGATAGTAATAAAACAAAGAAGGATAAATCAGACAAGGATAGCAAGTCCGACAAGGATAGCAAGTCTGATAAAGATAAAGATAAAGACAAGGATAAGGAAGATAAGTCTGATGATGAGACTTTGAGTGGCCTTGTTATTCCTAAGGAAAAGAAGAAGTATAAGCTTAAGTATGATGATAGACTTGAGTTTGAAGAGGATATTGAAGATATTGAGAATCTTAAGGTTAAGTCCAATAAGGTGGATTCTGAAGAGAAGGATGACGCCGTTATTAAAGTGGATAAGAATGATTCTAAAAAGCTTGTTGCCGTTGGATGCGGTAAAGCTAAGGTTACTCTTGTTACTGGTGAGACCTATGAAATCAAGGTTAAGCCTGCAAAGATTAGCTTGGTTCTTATGGTTGGACAGAGTAATATGGAGGGTAGTCCAAGTAATAAGGATATTATTATTCAATATCAGCAGCAGTATATTTTGAATGAAGAGGGTAGTGTTTATAATACCTATGGACCAAGTAATACGTGGCATGCAAAATATATTGGTAACTTTAGAGGTAAAGCTGGCGGTCTTACAGTTAAGACGGCTGATAAGTTTGTGCCTGATACATTGACAGATAATGATACTTCTACAGAGTGGTCTCATACAAATAATATTACTGATGCTCCTGGAGCTCTAGGTAAGACTGGAATTGATAGCGCATTCGCAAGTGAATGGGCAGATAAGACTGGTGAGAAGATTTGGGTTGTTAATGCGGCTCATGCAGGTAGCTCGATTACATCCTGGGATCCTTCTAAGGGTAAGAACAACAATTTCTGGGAGTCTGTAGCCCTTTATAAAGCTTGTGAGAGAGTGCTTAATAAGGAAATTAAGGCTGGTCACTATAAGCTTTCTGAGAAAGGTTATATGTGGATGCAGGGCGAAGAAGACCATACAATGAGTTTTGATAAGTATATTAAGTCTTTCACAAGGATGCATAAAAAGTATCGTGAGGAACTTAAAGGTAGTTCAGATAAGAAGTATGATAAGGTTAAGAAGGATATTTCCTTTGGTGGTATCCTTATGGTACGTGCGCATAAAAAGCCTACCAGCTTGATTGACTTGCTTCTTACAGGTCCTAGAAAGGCCTTGTACTATATGTCACAGTCTGATAGCAGTGATTATAAGGATGTATTCCTTGCAAGCCAGCTTTCTGAGGTTTGGGTTTCTGATAAGGGAGTTGAGAGTTACTTTAAGAGTAAGTATGGAACTACTAAGGAATATGCTGAGAGAAATATCATGAGATCAGTTCAGAATATGCCTACAACTCTTGATGAGATTCATATTACTATTCATTATTCTCAGCTTGGATATAACGAGATTGGTAGAGATGCTGCGAAGAATATTTTATACGCTACAGGAATTAAGAAGGCACCTAAAAAGAGTAGTACAAAGATTGATCTTGTTTCAACTGATGGATATACACCTGTGGATGAGCTTACAGAGGCTTCATCTTCATTAGAACTTCTTGCTAAGGTATTCCCTACATGGCAGACTAAGCAGCTTGCTGTAAGCTATAATAGTTCTCAGGTTTCATATGATAAGCTTAATGCGAAGTTTAACCTTGATGGTTCAAGCTCCTCATCAATTAGCTTTAAGGCTGGAAACTTGAAGAAGAGCTTTACATATACGCAGACTGTACCGACTACTTATTATTAGAATTCTTATATGGTTTTCCAATGAGGAATGGGCAGTAATTATTTACAAATTCGATTACTCCGCATGTTAGGAACATTAGGAGAATTAGCACAACAAAGCACATAAACATATAAGTTGGACACATATGTCTTGGAATGAAGGCGTATTTTCTTACTCCTAAGAAGATTACTGCCTTGAATCCAAGTGCTGTGTGTGTACATAGAACTATTAAACTGTTTTTACCCCAGTAATTTAGGCCTGAGAGGTCTTTATATGAGGAAATAAAGTCTAAAATCATTATCGCACCGAAGGAACCTAGGATTGCACCTACATAGAAGAGAGTTGGGTGAATTCCTTCCTTCATCATATTGATATCTACATGTTCATTTAATTGTGATAGGTATATATTTACCACTGTCATTACAATTCCAAGAGCGAGTTTAATTCGATTATCTGTGAGTTTTGCATATAGCTTAAAAGCGTAGAAGCCGAGAAGTAAAAACCAAGCGGCCATAAAGCTTTTTCCGAAGGCGCAGCAAAGTCTTGAAAGTGATACATATGCAAAAGAAGATTCTTTAAAATTATTTTCCACCAAATCGAGAAGCTTATTGAAGGCTGTTATTGAAAATAAACCTGCAACTGCATAAACCATGCGGAAGGCAATGTGACTATGGAGTAATATGAAGAAGATTATTTCTCCGATGAAAATTGTAGGCAAGAACCAAAGTGCGTGGATTCCACGAAGAAATACTGTATCACAGACGAGGCCACGAACCACTTCTGCTGATTCATCGAAGGATATACTCTTTACTCGTAGAATTCCTATGTCTGCAATGATAGCAAGGATACTAAACGAAAGGTATGGAAGCATTAGATTTTTTAATAAGTGTCCACTAAAATCCTTGAATTTTCGGTTCATTACAGAGCCAGTATAGGACATTAGGAAGCCTGATATTATATAGAAAATTGCCACTTTGAAGGAGGACATCCAATTGTCTAGTGAATTGGAATAGCCTGTGATGTGTCCTAACATAATCATTATTATACTTAAGCCTTTGGCAGCATCTACATATTTTAGTCTTTCTTTCATATTTCCTCCTGTTTTATTGACAGCGCATATATTTTTTTTAAAACGTATGTAAAAAACTCAATCGTGAAAATTATATAGAAAACATCATTATTTTTCAACTTTTTTATAAATAAATCTACACAAAACTCGTATTATATGATATAATTCACTATATTTTGTCAGAAAGGAAGTACGCTTTATGGAAAAGGTAATAAGCAAAAGGATGTGCAAGAAGGTAACTGAAGAAGACTTGCGTAAAAATGGTATTAGTGAAGAGAATATTAAATACGCTGTTGATTACGGTTACGAAATTTGGGAACCAGTTGAGAAAGACAAATACATCTATGTGTATGAGCCGGATGATAAGGAATACAGATTCTCAATGGAATTCTTATCTTATGAAGGAATGAACGAGGTTTTCTCAAAGTGGAGAGCACTTGCCGGCTAAGTTTTTAGGGGTTGGTTTTACATTATGGGATTTGGATTATTATTGTAAAACTTATAGTGGCTTAGTAGCTTTTTTGTAAAATAACTTTATTTTTGTCTTATAAAATGTTATACTTGTAACATATATTTAGAGAAGGACGGTGATCTTTTGAAAATTTACATTGATGATTCTGCGTTAAACAGGCTTCTTGATGATAGAAGAACTCCTGAAGTTAAGTATGATCGCGAACTTATGGTTATGTTGGTGGAAATTATTGAAAAAGGCGGCTTAGAGCTTGTTGGTAGCGAAGTACTTGATAAGCAGATTAAGGAAACAGAAGATGTTTTTAAGGAAACGGTGCTTGAAGTAATTTATAGCATGTCAACAGAGGAAGTTAAGGTAGATAAGGGTATCCTTGAGAGAGCTGAAGAAATCAGACGTAAGCTCAATGGTATTCAGTATATCGATAGCTTACATATCGCATGTGCTGAAGCTGGTGAAGTTGATGCAATGGTTACTGCGGATACTAGACTTGCGCTCCTTAGCAAAGGAATTAAGCTTAAGACTAGGCTTTTAATTCTGCCACAAATGTTTACGGAGGTGCTTAAATAATGGCGATGTCAAAACAAGATGAAGCTCAGAGAAAGAGCATTTTTGCAATTAAGAATAAGGTTGGGGTATCTTTGGCTATCAAATCTCTTGAGAAATATGACAAGGGTGGTTCTGGTAACTATGTAGAAGAAAAGTACAAAGGTAAATATAAAGCTCCATCAGATGAGGAAATCAGAAAGAAGTATGGTTTCTAATAATTGATTTTGAGATATTTCTCGAAATAATGAACTTTGGTAAATTAAATAAGAGAGATAAAAAAAGGAGGTCGGTTTTAACCGACCTCCTTCTCATTAGGGATTGAATATATACAAAAATAACGTTGTAAGCAATTTAAAATTCTGATTAATTTAAGTATTATGCGAGAGATTTGTATAGTGGTAATTCCTTGAAATCTTCCATCACAACTGGGCGTGAATAGTAGTAGCCCTGATAGTTGGTTGTAGGATATTTCTTTAGGAAATCTCGCATATGTGCAGTTTCAATTCCCTCAATGCACACCTTGAGTTTTATGTCTCGTGCGCAACTAGTTATTGATTCCATAATTCTTTGATCAACCATGTTTTCTTCGATATCTATTATGAAACCACGATCAATTTTTATTGTGTCGACAGGAAGTTCTTTTAAAAGAACCATTGAAGAAAATCCTGTTCCGAAGTCGTCTAGAGCAACTTTGATTCCCAGGGATTTCATGAAAATAATTTCATTTCTTAGGAAGTCCATATCCAGCAATCGACATCTTTCTGTTAGCTCAATACATAAGTTTTCAGGTGGGAAACCTGTCTCTTTGAGTATGTTAATTAAACTACTTCTATAATCATCCCTTTCAAGCTGAGTATAGGCGATATTTACATTTAGAATCAGTTCCGGATGTTCTTTTATAATATCCTTTGTTTGGATAAAGGATTCTCTGAAAATCCATTTACCGACATCCATAAATGCATCGTCTTTTTCAAGCCAAGGCAGGAAAGTTCCTGGCGGAACTACACCAAAGGAATCGCTCTTCCATCTAAGTAAGGCTTCCATTCCAGTGAGTTGTTCTGTTTCAGCAGATACGATTGGTTGGAAGCAAAGATAGAAGCCTCTGCAGCTATCACTAATGCTATTCTTAATTGCAGAGATAAGTTCCAAGGTTTTTCTGTTGTTGGCAAGATAGTCATTTCTAAAGAATACAAGTTCTCCATGGCTTTTTTCTTTGGAGCAGTCAAGTGCGTAGCGAGCACATGTGTATAAGGCGTGTGAATCAACTGTGAAGTCATCTGCAATAACTACTCCTGCGGCTACTCTTAAAGGAACCGTAACGCCATCGATTGATATGCTACTTTTAAGCATCTCCTTAATTTTATTGTGATGATTTTTAAGTATGTTTAAATCTGTAATACTACTGATGATTGCAAAACGCATTCCATCTAGTCTATACAGAGTATATTCTTTTGTAAAATAGTTCATTAATAACTCTGAGAACTTATTTAAAACCCTATTACCAAATGAATAACCATAGAGATCATTTACTTCATTAAAGTCTCTTACGCTAAATAAGACGAGAGTAAACTCTTTTTGAGATTCTTTCATCTTAGCTAGTTGTTCAAAGAATCCATATGTATTTGGTAGTCCAGTTGTCGGATCGTAAATATCTGCAATTCCATGATTAAGAATTGTTCCTACAAAAAATACAGCATCCCCATTTGAATCCCTAATAATTCGTCCGTCACATGTACATGTCACGTAATTTCCGTTTTTGTCTCTCGCTCTATAATCCATCAGATGAGCATCTGTCTGTCCTGAAAAAACATCCTCAATGCTTTTGTTATATTCTTCTCTGTCGTCTGGGTGGATGTGTTCAGCCCAAATTCCACCAGCATCGTCCATTCTTTCACCAGGAAGTCCAAAGTATTCAACAGCGTTTTCAGACCATCTGGATGTGTTGGTTTCCATGTTGCATACAAAGACATACCTTCTTGATGAAGGAGTGTTTACGGCATCAAAGAACTTATTTAGTAATTCTAAAGGGTCACGAAAATACATTCTCGATCACCTCCTTGCCTAATAAAAAATATTAAAATTGTACTCGCCATACTTGTGCTTTAATTTTAACAAATATAAGATATATTTACAAGTCTTTTTTAAAAGTAATGGCGACTATTTAGGAACTTAAAAAAATAATTAGTGTTTAGGATTCTATTTCTTGATAAACGTTTAAGTATCTGTTAAAATGGTTTGAGTTTATTTATAATGGAGAAATATTTTGTCTCATCATAGAGATTTGAAAGGATGGTTGTAACAAAGAAAGTGGATATTTATACGAGAAAGATCAATTACTATGATACTGATCAAATGGGAATTGTTCATCATTCAAATTATATTAGATATATGGAAGAAGCTAGAATCCATATGATGGACGTTGAAAACATTGGATTGGATTTTGTTGAAAGCAGGGGACTTGTTATTCCTGTATTATCAGTTGAGTCTAAGTTTATTAAACCAGCTCACTTTGGTGAGGACATTGAAATCCATACTAAGTTTACAAAATTTAATGGTATGAAATTTGCTTTTGAGTATGAAATGTATAACCCAGAAACAAAGGAATTATTAAATACTGGCAGTTCGTCGCATGCTATTGTTAAGGCTGATTTAACACCTATTAGCTTGAAGAGAAAGCATCCTGACTTTTATGAGAAACTCGTTGAACTTTATGAGAGAGATAAGGATGAATAATCAATCATATAGAATTTATTATTAATAGATTTATTATTTATATTTAGAATATATTTAAGAAGGAGAATCTTTATGAGGTTTTATGATGATGAAGTTAGTGCAGCTTATGAAGAACTAAAAACTACTAAGGAAGGTTTATCTACCCAGGAAGCTAAGGATAGGGTGGCTAAGTATGGTGCAAACAGACTTGAGGCGCCACCGGGAAAATCGTTGATTCGTAAGTTTTTAGAGGAACTTGCAGATCCAATGATTATCATATTGATTGTTGCGGCTATTGTTAGTGGTGTTTTAGCTGTGATTGAGAAAGATAGTTTTGCGGATGTAATTATTATTATATCTGTTGTTATAATTAACTCAGTTTTGGGAGTTTATCAGGAAAGTAAGGCTGAGAAGGCAATTGAAGCGCTTCAGGAGATGTCTAAGGCGAAGGTAAAGGTCTTTAGAGATGGAGCCCTTGTTTCTCTTGAGAGTGATGAAATTGTACCTGGTGATATTGTTGCAATCGAAGCTGGTGATCAGATTCCTGCCGATGGTAGATTGATTGAATCTGCGAGTCTTAAGGTGGAAGAGTCGGCACTTACTGGTGAGTCTGTTGCTGTTGAAAAGACAGCTAAGAAACTTGAAATTCCTGAAGAGTTGAATGGAAAAGAGATGCCTTTAGGTGATAGAAAGAACATGGTTTATATGGGTAGTTCTGTTGCTTATGGACGTGGACTTGCAGTTATCTGTTCTACAGGAATGAATACAGAGATGGGTAAGATTGCTGGTGCACTTTCAACTGCCGCTGATGAAGAAACACCTCTTCAGCTTAAGCTTAAAGAGCTTTCAAAGACTCTTACCTGGCTTGTTCTTATTATCTGTGCTCTTGTATTTGGTGTTCAGGTGTTTAGAGCGGGTGGATTTGAGACTAAGATTGTTTTAGATTCATTTATGGTTGCGGTTTCACTCGCCGTTGCTGCGATTCCTGAGGGACTTGCCGCTGTTGTTACAATCGTTTTATCAATCGGTGTAACAAATATGTCTAAGAAGAATGCGATTATTAGGCGTTTGACAGCCGTTGAGACACTTGGTTGTGCGTCTGTAATTTGTTCAGATAAAACTGGTACTCTTACTCAGAATAAGATGACAGTCACAAAGACAGTTACAACTACTGAGGCTCTTACAGCTCAGGTTTGTGCACTTTGTAGTGATGCGAAAATCAATCAGGATGGTAGTGTTGCTGGTGAACCTACTGAAGTGGGGCTTTCTGAGTGGGCATTGAAGCAGGGAATGGACTATGATAAGGTGACTTCTGAGTTTAGAAGAATTGGTGAGGCTCCTTTTGATTCTGAAAGAAAGCTTAT
The DNA here is from genome assembly GCA_024691565.1 of Lachnospiraceae bacterium. GTDB lineage: Bacteria > Bacillota > Clostridia > Lachnospirales > Lachnospiraceae > JAEEJA01. Next base: position 20,873 of record JAILNN010000052.1, read on the forward strand.
GTCAACTGTTTGTATTCTTGGCGAGGTAGCTCGTAAGGAAAGTGCAGGTATTATTGGAGAAGAGGCAACAATTCTTCAGTATACTAAGGGTGCTCCAGACGTTGTTATTGGAAGATGTACTAAGTATATTGATAACGGTAAGATTTGTGATATGACACCGGCTTATAAGAATAATCTTTTAAGTGAAAATAAAGGAATGGCAGATCAGGCACTTAGAGTTATTGCATGTGCGATTAAGGTGCTTTCTGAGGAGCCTGAGAGCTATGAACCAGATGCTATTGAGCAGGATTTAGTATTTACCGGACTTTGCGGTATGATTGATCCGGTTAGACCTGAGGTTAAGCCTGCTATTGATAAGTGTGAAAGTGCTGGAATCAGACCTATTATGATTACAGGTGATCATGTTGATACAGCCTCTGCTATTGCTAAGGAACTAGGAATTTTGAAGCCTGGAATGAAGGCTATTACTGGTACAGAACTTAGTGATATGGATGATGAGACCTTTGCTAAGGAGTATCAGAATATTAGTGTATATGCTCGTGTTCAGCCTGAGCATAAGACAAGAATCGTTTCTGCCTGGAGAAAAGATGGTTATGTAACAGCAATGACAGGTGATGGTGTTAATGATGCACCAGCTATTAAGACTGCTGATATCGGTGTTGGAATGGGTATTACAGGAACAGATGTTACAAAGAATGTTGCTGATATGGTTCTTACTGATGATAACTTTGCTACCATCGTTGGAGCGGTTGAAGAAGGTAGAAGAATCTATGATAATATCAGAAAGGCAATTCAGTTCCTCTTAGGTTCTAACCTTAGTGAGGTTCTTGGTGTCTTCTTTGCAACACTTTTAGGATTTGTAATTCTTAAACCTGTACATCTTCTTTGGATTAACTTGATTACTGACTCTCTTCCAGCTCTTGCGCTTGGTATGGAAATGGCTGAGCCTGGAATTATGAATAGAAAACCAAGGGATTCTAAGCAAGGAATTTTTGGCGGCGGAATGGGCGTTGATATTTTCTATCAGGGTGCTGTTGTTGCAGCTTTGGTTATGTGTGCATACTTACTTGGAAGCTACTGGGAAAAAGGTGCATTTACACTTGATACAACAAAAACAGGTATTACAATGGCATTTGTTACAATGTCTATGACTGAGATTTGTCACAGCTTTAACCTTCGTTCTCAGAGGGGCAGTGTATTTAGCATGAAGAAGCTAAATAAGTTTATGGTTTTTGCAACGATTCTTGCTTTAGCATTGACAACCTTTGTTTGTGAGATACCTGGTGTAAATACAGTATTTGATTTAAGATCATTGGAAATTTGGCAGTATGGAATTGCTCTTTGTATTTCAATTTCGATCATCCCTATTGTTGAAATCGTAAAGGCAATCCAAAGAAATATAGGAAAAGAGGCGTAATAAAATATGCGTAAAACTAAAATTGTAGGAACAATTGGACCTGCTAGTGAGTCTGAGGAAGTTTTTAAAAAGCTTTGTGAGGCAGGCTTAAATGTTGCCAGACTTAACTTTTCTCATGGAACACATGAGGAACATCAGAAGAAAATCGAGATGATTAAGAAGGTTAGAGGAGAATTAAATCTTCCTATCGCTATCATGCTTGATACCAAGGGACCTGAGTATAGAATTGGTACCTTTGAAAATGGAAAGATTAACCTTGAAGTAGGGGATAAGTTTACCTTTACTACAGAGGACGTTGTGGGAAATAACGAAAAGGTTTCTGTCAATTATAAAAGTCTTGATAAGGAACTTGAAGTTGGAGATACAATTCTTTTAAATAACGGTCTTGTTGTTTTTAAGGTTACTGACATTAAAGATAAGTGCATTGAGACAGTAGTTGAAGATGGTGGAGAACTTTCTGACAGGAAGAGTATGAGCTTCCCTGGAAAGGTTATGCACCAGAAATACCTATCTGAGCAGGATAAGAGTGATATGCTTTTTGGTATTGAAAATGGTGTTGATTTTATCGCTTGCTCATTTGTTTCTGTTCGTCAGGATTTGATTGATGTTAGAGAGTTTATTGATGCTAATGGCGGTAATGATATTGAGCTTATTGCTAAGATTGAGAATCAGTCAGGATACGATAATATCGAGGATATTTGCAAGGAATGTAATGGTATTATGGTTGCCAGAGGTGATATGGGTGTTGAAATTGCCTTTGAAAAGCTTCCTGCAATCCAGAAGGACCTTATTACTAAGTGTAGACTTCTTGGAAAGAGAGTTATTACAGCAACAGAGATGCTTGAGTCTATGATTCATAATCCTCGTCCTACAAGAGCTGAGACCTCTGATGTTGCCAATGCGGTTTATGATGGTACTTCTGCTATTATGCTTTCTGGAGAGACTGCTGCAGGTGCATATCCTGTTAAGGCGGTTGAAGCGATGGCTAGGATTGCTAAGACAACAGAGGAATCTATTAACTATAAAAAGCGTTTTTATAATAATGAGTTTATCATCAGAAATGATGTGGATGCTATTTCACATGCTACTTGTGGAATGGCTATTGATATTAAGGCAAAGGCCATTGTTGCATGTACACTTTCTGGTATGACAGCGAGAATGGTTTCTAGATTTAGATCTCCTGTTGATATTGTTGGATTAACTACTGATGAGAGAACATGGAGAAAGCTTGCTCTTTCATGGGGAGTTGTGCCTGAGATGTGTGAAAGATTCCCTTCTACAGATGTGCTTTTCTACAGCGCAAAGAAGGTAGCTGAGAAGACTCTTTCCCTTGAAAAGGACGATAAAATCGTTATTACAGGTGGAATTACAAATGGTGAATCTGGAAATACTAACCTTATAAAAATTGAATCGGTCTGACAATTGAAATAAATTGTTAGGTTTTTGTTTGACAATTTTACAAATTTTACGAAATAAGTGTTGAAATCAGGGTTTTCTTTTGGTATAATTTATTTGGTGATTTTGCTGTCATGGCGTGTAAATTCAAGGGTTGACAGCAGTGGATTGGGCTAAAGGCCCTAAAACAGGGCGTTTTGGCGTGTATATAATTATTCAAAAGGGGACATGTATAGGTGAATATGATAAAAACATTAAAGAAGGTCTTTGGAATTACAGCAGTTCTTAGTCTTTGTTTTTGTTTTTCTACTATAGTAGCAAAAGATGCTAAGGCAGCAGGAACAGCTGAAGATGTTCTTGCGGTTGCAGCAGCTGAAATTGGTTATCATGAAAAGGCGACTGAAAGTCAGTTGGATGATAAGGCTGCTAATCCAGGAAGTGCAAATTATACCAAGTATGCAAGAGATCTAGGCTTTGCAAATGGTCAGCCATGGTGTGCATTCTTTATTTACTGGTGCATGAAAAATGCAGGTGTAAATAGTAATGCTTATCCTAATGTTGGTTATACAAATCCATATTGGTTTTCTGCTAGAGGACTTTGGTATGAGAGAGGAACTTACATTCCTAAACCTGGAGATTATGTTGTTTTAGGTGGACCAAATCAGCATTGTGGTATTGTAGAAAGTGCTACAGAGACTACACTTAATACGATTGAAGGAAACACTAGTGATGTTTGTGCTAGAAAGACATATAATATGTCATCTACTTACATCATCGGATTTGGTGTTATTGATTATGCTCAATCAGGAACAGCTGCAACTTCAACACAGACAGTTGCTCCAAGTTCAACAAGTAGTACAGATACTACAACAACAACTCCTGAACCTATTGTTTTAACTAATACGGATAAGACAACTAATCCGGGAAGTCCATATCCAATTCCAACAGTTTCTTTGGAAAAGGGAAGCCAGGGAGATGAGGTTAAATGGGTACAGCAGTACTTAAATGCTTGTGAAGGTTGTTCTTTGGAAGTTGATGGTGATTTTGGAAATCTTACATTAAAGGCTGTTAAGGATTTCCAGACTAAGAATAATATGGATGCAGATGGAGTTTGTGGTTCAGCTACAATTTCACTCATGCTTGATAATTGGCAGAAGGCTTCTTCTACAACAACTAATAAGAAGACCAATTCTAAGAAACAGGCAATTATTGATAAGTTGATTAGTAAGCTTGCAAATAGCACTGCTGAAAGTGTTGTTACTTACTATTTAAACGACTTTGATAATGATGGAAGTAAAGAACTATTTGTTATAACAAAGAACGACTCTGTAGAGGGTTGTAACCATCTTTGGTTTGTAAGCGATAACGAAGTTAATTGTATTATGGATGAGAATTTCGCAGCTTATTATGAGAATTCTAAGCCAATCTGTAAAGTTGCTTCAGGTGTTAAGCTTTTCAAGATGGAATTTGGAACCTATGGTAGTGGTTCAGTATCAAAATGTTACTATGTTTCAAATGGTACAGTTGCTGAGGTAAATCAGTCATTAGAAGGACTCACTCAGTTATCTGGTGTTGCATTTACAATTCATCCATCAGCATATGATGCAGTTAAGAGTGCAGATGGAGTTACTGCAGGACATACCTACAAGCCATATTATGTTAAGTGGGAAGGGGATAAGTTCAAGCAGTACAATTCAAAGGAGATTAGTACTAAGCAGTTTAGTAATTACATTGGTGCTAAAGCAGTTATGAATAAGATTAAAGCTGCTGGTTATAATCTCGATAATATCATTTATAGAAGTAACCATACAATTAATATCAATGTTTCTAAGGTAAACAAAAAGGGAAATACTGATTATGAAAATGTAACACTTACTCAGAGTGGTAATAAGGTTAAGGTTGTTAAGTCTAAGAAGAGTGGTAAGAATATTGTAGCTCAGTCAACCTATGGTGGAATCTATAAATTAAAGGTTTCTATTAAGAAAAATAATTAAAACATTTGAAAATACTAAATTTTTTCTTTGCAAAAATCCATAATTCTAGAAAATCTAGAATTATGGATTTTTTGTTGTCTTGTGTGTATATAATTGTTATTTATTTTTATTTGTTATCAGCGCTTGTTTTATGCGCTTTAAACGCAAAGTGATTTAAAAGCAATTTACTTTTTAACTCTTTAGGTTTGTTGTAGCTGTTGAGAGCATGAGTTTGATTCTGTTAAGTTGGTTTACTTCACTTGCTCCTGGATCATAGTCAACTGCTACAATGTTTGCGTCTGGGAATTGATGTCTAATTTCTTTAATTACACCCTTTCCTACAACGTGGTTTGGAAGACATCCAAAAGGCTGTGCACAAACGATGTTTGGAACACCTTCATGGATGAGCTCAATCATTTCTCCTGTTAAGAACCAACCTTCACCAGTCTGATTTCCACCGCAGACAATTGGCTCTGCGTATTCATAGATTTTTGAGATTTCTTCGAAAGGAACGAAATGCTCACTTCGCTCTAGAGCTTCCTTAGCTGGCTTTCTGAAGTTATCTAACATATGAATAAGTGTGTTGTTAAGTGTTGCCGAGGACTTCTTCTTTCCGAGGTATTCAGCCTTGAAGTTTGCATTGTAAAGGCTGTACATAAGGAAATCTGTAAGGTCTGGACAAACTGCTTCAGCGCCTTCTGCTTCTAAAAGTTCAACTAGGAAGTTATTTGCAGCTGGCATAAACTTAACAAGGATTTCTCCAACGATTCCAACACGAGGTTTTGTGATATCAAGTCTTGGAAGTTTATCGAAGTCTTCGATAATTCCACGTATATTTGCCTTGAAGGTTTTTGAATCTGCTTTCTTAAGGTCTTCAAAAATCTTTTCCTGCCATTTTTTGTGGAGTGCATTTGCACTACCTGGCTCTGCCTCATATGGTCTTGTGCGGTAGAGTACCCTCATAAATACATCACCATAAATAACGGATTGAAGCATTTTCTTGATAAGCTTTAAGGAGAACTTAAAGCCTGGATTTTTCTCAATTCCAGCACTAAATGAAATTACAGGTATCTGTGACATTCCTGCATTCTCAAGGGCTCTCCTGATAAAGCCTATGTAGTTAGTTGCTCTACAACCGCCACCTGTTTGAGAAATCATGATTGCAGTCTTGTTTAAGTCATATTTTCCTGATAGAAGCGCCTGCATATATTGCCCAACAACAATGATTGATGGGTAGCAAGCATCGTTATTTACGTATTTTAAGCCGGTATCTACACTGCTTGAGTCACTATTTAGGACTACTACATTGTAACCGCAGTATTTAAAGGCCTTTTCCATAATATCGAAATGAAGTGGGGACATGTTTGGAATCAAAATGGTGTAGTCCTTATTCATTTCTTTTGTATATACAACTCTCTTGTGTGCTGTAGAAACGGTCTTAAGCTTAACCTTCTTTTCCTCACGGTCTCTAACTGCAGAGAGAAGTGAACGAATTCTGATTCTTGCTGCACCGAGGTTATTAACCTCATCAATTTTTAAGACGGTGTAAATCTTACCGCGTTTTGTTAAAATGTCGCTAACCTGATCAGTTGTTACTGCGTCAAGACCACAACCGAAGGAGTTAAGCTGGATTAAATCCAGGTTTTCCTGAGTTGAAACAAAGGATGCTGCTCTGTAGAGACGTGAGTGGTACATCCACTGGTCCATAACGATTGTAGGTCTGTCGACCATTCCGAGGTGTGAGATACTGTCTTCTGTTAAAACAGCTACACCATATGAAGTAAGAAGATCTGGTAAACCATGGTTGATTTCTGGGTCTACGTGGTATGGACGTCCTGCGAGAACAATACCATGTCTTCCTGTTTCTTTTAAGTATTTAAGAACTTCTTCACCCTTCTTCTGCATATCGAGACGGGCTGCTGTTAGTTCTTCCCAAGCAGCGTGTGCTGCATTCTTTATGTCTGCAACCTCGATATTATTATCTTCATGGAAGAATTTTACTAAACGTTCGGTTGCGATTTTTTCTGATTCAAAGGAAATAAAAGGATTTTGATATTTTATTTCCGGATCTGAAAGCTCTTCAATGTTATTTTTTATGTTTTCACCATAAGAGGTAACGATAGGGCAGTTATAGTGATTTCCTGCATCTGGAGTCTCGTTTCTCTCATATGGGATACATGGATAGAAGATATATTTAACACCTTTTCTAATTAACCATGTAACATGTCCATGAGCAATCTTTGCTGGATAACATTCTGACTCGCTTGGGATTGATTCGATTCCAAGCTCATAAATCTTTCTGTCTGAATTAGGACTTAGAGCTACTCTATAGCCAAGTTCAGTGAAGAAAGTGAACCAGAATGGGAAGTTTTCATACATATTGAGAACTCTTGGAATTCCAACAACTCCTCTGTATGCATGCTCTTCGTCGAGTGGCTTGTAGTGAGAGAAGATTCTCTTATTCTTGTACTCGAAAAGATTTGGAATATTATCCTTGTTTTTCTTGAGTCCAAGACCACGCTCACATCTGTTACCAGAAATATATTGTCTTCCGCCTGTGAAGCGGTTTATTGTTAATAGACAGTGGTTTGTGCAACCCTTACATCTTGTCATTGATGTTGAAAACTCGAGAGAGTTAATCTGGTCGATATTTAACATCGTTGTTGGCTGACCTGTATAGTGCTTACGTGCAATAAGAGCTGCGCCGAAGGCACCCATGATTCCAGCGATATCAGGACGAATTGCCTCCCTACCAGAAATCTTTTCGAAGGCCCTTAATACTGCGTCGTTATAGAAGGTTCCACCTTGAACAACTATTCTCTTTCCTAAATCCTTAGGGTCTGTTAATTTAATAACCTTGATAAGAGCATTCTTTATTACAGAATATGCAAGTCCTGCTGATATATCCTCAACTGTAGCACCTTCTTTTTGTGCCTGTTTTACTTTAGAGTTCATGAAAACAGTACATCTTGAACCAAGGTCTATCGGGTTCTCTGCAAATAGTGCTATCTTTGCGAAATCTGCAACATCGTAATTTAGAGATTTTGCAAAGGTTTCGATAAAGGAACCACAACCTGATGAACAAGCTTCATTAAGCTGTACCTTATCAACAGTGTTGTTTTTAATTTTTATACACTTCATATCCTGACCACCAATGTCCAGGATACAATCTACTTCTGGGTCGAAGAAGGCTGCTGCTGTGTAGTGAGCAACTGTCTCAACCTCACCTTCATCTAAGAGAAGTGCAGATTTAAGAAGTGCTTCTCCGTAACCTGTTGAGCAGGCGCGGACAATTTTTGCCTTTGGAGGCATCATTGAATATATATCTTTAATAGCCCTTAGTGATGTCTTCAGTGGGCTACCATTATTATTTGAATAGAATGAATGAAGAAGAGAACCATCTTCACCAATTACTGCAATTTTAGTGGTTGTTGAACCAGCATCTATTCCGAGAAAGAGATCTCCTTCATAGGTTGAAAAGTCTCCTCGTTTAACATTCTTCTTTGCGTGAGCATCAAGAAATTCGTTATATTCTTTTTCTGTATTGAAAAGTGGATCTAATCTTGTTACCTCGAACTCTAGTTGAACTGGAGTTTTTAAGGTTTCAGAAAGTGTACCAAGAGAAATTGCATTTTCTTCTTTTGCATTCATTGCTGAACCAGCTGCTGCGAAAAGATGTGAATTTTCAGGTACGATTGCTGTTTCATCAGTAAGCTTAAGAGTTCTGATAAAACATTCTCTAAGTTCCGAAAGGAAGTGGAGAGGACCACCAAGAAATGCTACATGTCCACGAATTGGTTTACCACAGGCAAGTCCACTGATTGTCTGATTTACTACAGCTTGGAAAATTGAAACGGAGAGGTCTGGCTTTGTTGCTCCGTCATTGATAAGTGGCTGAATATCTGATTTAGCGAAAACACCACAACGAGCTGCGATTGGGTAAATTGCCTTATAGTTCTTTGCATACTCATTAAGTCCAGATGCATCTGTGTTGAGGAGTGAAGCCATCTGATCGATGAAAGAACCAGTTCCTCCGGCGCATGTACCGTTCATTCTTTGGTCAATTCCGCCTGTGAAATATATTATTTTTGCATCTTCGCCACCGAGTTCGATTGCAACATCTGTCTGAGGGGCGAATGTTTTAAGAGAGGTTGCTACTGCAACCACTTCTTGTACAAATGGGATATTTAAAACCTTAGAAAGGGTAAGACCACCAGAACCTGTGATTACAGGAGAAACCTTGATTTCCCCAAGTTCTTCATAGGCTTTGATAATAATATCCCTTAATGTTTCTTGTATATTTGCAAAATGTCTTTGATAATCTGAAAAGATTATCTCGTTATTTTCATTTAAAATTGCGATTTTAACAGTAGTAGAGCCGATATCGATTCCTAATGTATTAAAACCCTTACTCATAAAACCTCCAAAACTAAGACATAAAAGTCATTAGTATCAAGTTAAAGAATTATTCTCAAGCCCCGTATTTATTGGGCTTAAATGCGTAGTCAATTGTTTAAGTAAATAGCAAATAAATAATAAGTAAAAACACGAAATTATTTATTTCGTGATTTACTATTATATTCTAGAAAAATTTTAGTTTCAAGTATTTTTTTAAGTTTCACAAATAGGACAAACTTTGTGAATGAATTTAAAATGATTAAGTTACTTATTGTGATGGAATATTCAATAATAAAAATCTACTGTATTTTTTTCTAAAATATGTTACAATGGATTTTGATTGCAAAAAAATAAGTACAAAAGGTGGTTTTATGGAGAAGTTTATTGATAATCTCGAAAGAAAATTCGGGAAATATGCCATAAAAAATCTAATCAAGTATGTATTAGTGCTTTATGTGGCTGGAGCGGTAATAGGGATAATTAATCCAAATATATATTATAATTATTTGTGTTTAAATATGGAGGCAATTTTACATGGACAGGTTTGGCGACTTGTTACCTATTTGATTGAGCCTTATGGCTTTACTTCTTTTGGAAGTGGTGGATTTATTATTAATATTATTTTCTTCCTGTTTTCTGTAAATATTATTAATATGTTTGGCCAGAATCTTGAAGAAATATGGGGAACCTTTAGGTTTAATCTCTACTTTATCAGTGGATGGTTTTTAAATATTGTTGCGGCTATACTTCTTTATTTTGTGGTTGGCTCAACTATTTATAACTCTGGTTTTCAGTATATTTACTGGGCAATGTTTTTTGCATTTGCAGTTTACTTCCCTGATGTTAGATTTGCTATTATGGGAATTATTCCAATTAAGGTTAAGTGGCTTGCTTACCTTGATGGTGCCTATCTTGTTTTCCAAGTTATTCAGTATTTGGTTTACGCTGTTGGATACTTTAAGAATGGCAATAGTTTCTACGGAGCAATGTGCGTAAGTAGTGCTGTCGCAATTGTTATTTCGCTCTTGAACTTCTTTGCGTTCTTCTTCATTTACCGAAATCGTAGAGGAATGAGTATGAAGCAAAAGAGAAGAAAGAGAGATTACATTAAGAAAACTACAGTAAACAATGGAGCACCAAGACATAGATGTGCAATCTGTGGTAGAACTGAGTTGGATAATCCGGATTTGGATTTTAGATTTTGTTCAAAATGTAATGGAAATTTTGAGTATTGTTCTGAGCACTTATTTACTCATGAACATGTAAAATAAAAACATAATGAAAAAGAAATATAAAAATAGTAATAGTAGGAGGCTGTAAAATGGCAGCAATAGTTATTAGTTCCATCATTTATTTAGTTCTAGGTATCGTCTTTTACGATATGATTATGGGATACCTTAGAGTTGATGGCAGTAAGAAGGATATAAAATCTGCTTCGGTTGGAAGGCAGAGAAGAAATGCTCATAATAAAAAGGGAGATAAATCCAGCTCTAAAAGGAAGACCACTTCAGCTGGTAATGTTATATCTGATGAGCAAGAAAAAACAATTGGAACTACAATTTTTATTATAGTTATGATAGTTGGATTTCTTGCCAGAATCCTTACGGCCTTTATTTTAGTTGTCGCTAAAAATTATAAGGGCTATGAAGTTGATATGAACTGCTTCTTTGCATGGGCAGACATGGCCTTTAATGATGGTTTAAAGAATTTCTATAGTTCAGAGTCGTTTACAGACTATCCACCTGGATATGTTTATATTCTTTATGTAATTGGTGGAATCAGACATACCTTTAGTATTGATCAGGGTAGTGCTACTAGTGTAATTCTTACCAAGATGCCTGCTATGCTTTCTGATATGGGGATTGCCTATATTATTTATTTATTCTCTAAGGAGAAGATTAAGGAAAGAGGAGGAGCAATCCTTGCTGGTTTGTTCTTGTTCTGCCCTATTGTATTCTTAGATAGTACTATCTGGGGACAGACAGATTCTGTATTTATGGTTTGTATTGTAGCAATGTGCTACTTGATATACAAGAAAAAGCTTATACGCTCATATTTTGTATATGCGCTTTCTATTTTAATTAAGCCACAGGCGCTTATGTTTGCGCCAATTATTCTTCTTGCTTTTGCAAATGAGATTATTGAAAATAGAAATGAAAATCTTGTAAATAAGAAGGATACAAATGCATTTCTTAAGAGACTTGGAATCCATCTTGGAAGTGGTCTTTTAGCAATTGGTTCAATCTTCTTATTTATGGTGCCTTATGGTGTTTCTTATGCATTAAAGCAGTATACAAGTACTGTTTCATCATATCCATATGCGAGTGTTAATGCATATAACTTCTGGGCTTTGATTGGTAAAAACTGGGCGTCTCAGGATGATATTTTCTTAGGACTTTCATGCAAAACCTGGGGAAGTGCCGCTATTGTTTTGACAGTTATCTTTGTTTCGATAATGTTCTTTAAGAGTCAAAACTCTAAATCAAGATATGCTTTTGTTGGTGCATTTACAATTATTATGGTGTTCGCACTTTCGGTTCGTATGCATGAAAGATATATGTATCCGGTTGTTGCCTTCCTTCTTATTGTGTTCGCACTTAGACCTTTGAAGAGAATATTTATTTTATTTATGATGTCGGCTACGGCAGTGTTCTTTAATGCGGCCCACGTTTTGTTCTACTATGATCCGCAGAACTATGATGCTAATAATCCAATATTTAAGGTTACTGGACTCATGGTACTTGCATGTTTTGCATATGCAGTTTATGTTGGAGTCACATTATATCTTAAGCCTGAAAAAGAAGAAACTGAAAAAGAGCTTTATTCAAAAGAAAAGGATAAATCAATTTACTATAATAGAGCTACTTCTTCATCTGATGAGAAGAATAGCAAGAAGGTTATTGCTTCTGAGAAACCGGCTAAGATGACTAAAATGGATTTCATTCTTATGGCAGTGATTACATTGGTTTATGCCTGTGTTGCCTTTACGAATCTTGGTAATAAGAAGGGGCCAGAAACAGATTACTCCTTTGTTAATCAGGGGGCTATCACTGTTGACCTTGGTGAAGAGAAGTCTGTTGCTAAGTTGTGGGATTTCCTTGGTTATCAAAATAATCCTACATACCTTGTTGATTATTCGACTGATGGACAGAGTTATACAGCCTTATATACAGAAGATGCTCCTTGGGATGCTGGATCAGTATTCAAATGGAATTCTACTGACGTAAATATTATGGCTAGATATATTAGGATTACTCCATCTTCGACAAATTATAAGGATTCGATGATTGAGATTGCTTTTACAGATAGTGATGGCAATGTCTTTACTCCTGTAAATGCTGAAGATTATCATAATCTTTTTGATGAGCAGGAATATGTGGTTACTCGTGCTACAAATCTTAATGGAACATATTTCGATGAGATTTATCATGCGCGTACTGCATATGAGACTATTCATAAATTATATTGTTATGAAAATACTCATCCACCTTTAGGAAAAGAGTTTATTGCTCTTGGTGTTTTAATTTTTGGTATGACACCTTTTGGATGGAGATTTATGGGAACACTTTTCGGTGTTTTCATGGTTATGGTTATGTATAATTTCGCAAAGAAGTTCTTTAAGAGTACTGAATTTGCGGTAATTGCAACACTTTTATTTAGTTTTGATTTCATGCACTTTGTGCAGACAAGAATCGCAACAATCGACGTGTTTGTAGTGCTATTCATCATGCTGTCGTATTACTTTATGTACCTGTATACGAGGATGAGTTTCTACGATACACCACTTAAGAAGACCTTTATTGTTCTTGCGCTTTGTGGTGTCACAATGGGTATGGGTATTGCAAGTAAGTGGACTGGTATTTATTCTGCAGCTGGTCTTGCAGTTATTATATTTATCCAGTTCTTTAGAAGAATTAATGAATATATATATGCTTCTAAGAATCCAAGCGGCGAGACTAATGGAATTAAACATGAGGATATTATTAAGAAGTTTAAGCCAAATATGCTTGCTACAATTGGTTTCTGTTGTATCGTATTTTTGGTTGTTCCTGCAATTATCTATTGCCTTTCATATATTCCATTTAACGATGGAGTTGCCGATAGAACTTTCTTCCAGAAGGTTATTGAGGCGCAGAAGACAATGTATAATTACCATAAGGATTTGAAGGCTGAGCATCCTTATTCTTCAACCTGGTATCAGTGGCCTATTATGTATAGACCTATGTGGTATTATTCAGGGGTTGCTTCTGATACCCTTAGAGAGGGAATTAGCGCCTTTGGTAATCCACTTGTTTGGTGGGCTGGAATTCCTGCAACAGTTTACATGCTCTACTTATGGATTTTAAAGAGAGAAAGAAAAGCAGGCTTCTTAATTCTTGCTTACTTAGCTCAGTATGCACCTTGGTTCTTGGTATCAAGAGTAGTTTTCATTTATCACTACTTCCCAAGTGTACCATTTATCACAATTATGGTGGCTTATATGCTTATGAACTTTACTAAGTTTAAGTTCTTTGCAGGAAAAGCAAATGCTGAAGTTACGGATGGAAAGAAGAAGTTTAAGTTTAAATCAAACTATCTGGTTTGGTTATATGTGGCCATTGCAATTGTGCTATTTATTATGTTCTATCCAGTTCTTAGTGGTACGCCAGTTGATGTTGGTTATGTTGAGAAGTGGCTCAAGTGGTCTGATAATTGGGTCCTTGTTCAGACTTGGTAAAGGTTTTGCAGAATGAGATCTGAGGAATGATTCTTGTTCAGACTTGGCAAGAGTTTTGGCTCTGGGATTTTCAGGGCGCTCGTGCCTATGTGGCCGCTTGGTAGAACGTAAAACCTTGGCCAAGATAATATTAAGATTATGTGAGGATTTGAAATGTCATCTAAGAAGAATAGAAAAAAAGCAGTTAAGACATATTCAGAAGAGGAAATTAAAAATATATTTAGAGCTTATTTTAGTTTAGTTAATTCAAATGCAGCGATTAAACTTTCTTATGAGCACTATACCTTCCTTGAAATTAAGGAAGAGTCACTTAATGATACATTTGATTATGCTGCAACTGAGATTGATGAACTAGAAAAACTTATAAAAGAGGTTTTTGTTGTTGGGCTTAGTGATGAGACGCTTTCAAGTGTTACTGAGAGAGTTACTGCCCTTAGAGGTCGAATCATTTCACAGGTTCAGATTTTAACGAAGTATATTGATAGATTTTCTATTTATCAGCATGTTTTAAATAGGGTTGAATATAGATTTGGTGAACATGATTCTCTTGATGAAGAGACTGTTATCAGGAAGGTTTTAAACTATATTTTTGAGAAGGACGACAATATGGTTGTTAATACCAGACTTCTTTCAGTTATTGGTGAACTTCCTGTTAGAATGACTAAGAATAGGCTTTGCGATTTGATTCATGATGGATGCAAGGTTTACAATGGTTCAGAAAAGTCATCGTTTGATGCGTTTACGGACCTTCTTAGAGAGGTTTCGGGTGTGAGTCACATTGGTCATGAGTATGAGAAATTCGATGATTATATGAAGGAGCTTGACTATTTTAATTCTCTTTCTTTTAAGGAGATGGGAGAAGATGAATATAGACAGGTTCAGAGTAGGTTTGATGCTGTGTCGGATGAAATCGTTTCTTTGAATGATATTTATTCAACACTTATCAGTATGGTTAATGCGCTTTATATGACTTGCCTTTCTTATGGATATTGTGAGCCGCTTCCTGAGAATAATGCTGCGAGCATTATTATTAAGGCGACTTATTCTATGTTTAATGAGGAAGAAAGTGATGTTTGGGAGAGATTTTTAAATCCTGCTGGAGATTCTTTTGAGGAGAAACTTGATTCATTGATTCCTCTTTTTGAGCAGACTGTTGGTGTTCAGGAAGCTAATGCAGAACGTTCACAAGGTCTTTACTCTGCGATTGATAGCATCGTTATTATGCAGGAAGATGCTGTTAAGAGTGCATTTGGCGAGGATATGGAAAAGACAAGTCGTGTTATTAGAAATGTGGATTTTGTTTCTAAACTTTCTAGCGCGAGTGAGTATATGGAACTTGGCGATGATGAGGTAGTTCGAGTTGGAGCTAAAAATTCAGAAGAACTTTCTGAGGAAAAGCTTGCTAATGCTTCATATATTGATAGCGAGGCTGCTAAGCTTTGCACAGAGATTAAAGATAAAATTAAGGATTCTGACAGAAGAGTTGGAAGAGCTATTATGTCAGCGATTCTTGAAAAACTTCCAGTATTCTTTAGGGAAGCTAAGGAGGTTGCGGAATATATTACTGATGCATTGAAGTATTGTGATGATGAGGTTGAAAAGCAGGCTTCAATGAATACGCTAAATATGCTTGCAGATGAGTAGTTTAGTGTTGGATTGATAAATGGAATTTAGTGATTAGAAATTTAGTGATTAGAGATAAGTAGTGTTGGCTAGCCCGAAAGCAGGTGTTCTATGATAGAATGGAATGAAAAGATTTATACCGATTCGGTTGTGAATTCTAAATTAAAAAAATATAAAAAAGCCATACTAAAGAATAATAGTAGGAAGCTTCCTATTAAGTCTTTCTATGTTATTACTTTTCCTTTTAATTCGGATAATTGTTTTGATATTTATTCGAATACCGATATGTGGCTTCAATATAGAAAAAAGACCTGCGATTTGAAGGTTGTTGGTATTGCGTCGAGTTGGGACGGATGCATGGATGTTTTGGAGGCTATTGTTAAGGAAGTTTTGGATAGCGTTGGAACGTTTGATGCAAAGGCTGTTAAAGAATACTTTGGTATTAAAATGATTGAAAGTGCTTGATTAGCTGAGGTTGCTTAATTGATTGAAAGTGCTTAGTTGGTAGATAGTATTTATTTTAAATTGATAGTTTTGGCTGAGAATTAAGGGAAGGAGGATATTTTGGCAATATTTTTAACTGTATTAAAAATTATTGGAATAGTTTTACTTGTTATTTTAGCGCTTGTCCTCCTTATTTTAATTTGGGTGCTTGTTATTCCGATGTTTTATTCCATTGATTTTAATAAAGAAGAGGGATATAAACTTAAGGCGTCGGCCTGGTTCTTTTTACATATCGCCTCGATTAATTTCATAATGGAAGACGGTGTTACGAATCTAGCGATTAATGTTTTTGGAATTGATATAAATAAGATTAGAAATAGGAAAAAGGAAAAGGAAAACGAGGAGAAGGCGCCTAAGAAGGTAGTGAAGACTTCTAATAAAAAGAGTTCTACTAATAAAGAGAAAATAGAATCTAAGCCGGTCGAGAAGGTAGTGACGGAATCGGTGGAGAGTGAATCCTTCGAGATAGGTGCTTCTGAATATAAGAATTTAGAGAGTTTAACTGAGGATTACAATAGAGAGCAGGGAATCGAAGTTAGAAAAACCGAAGTTATCGATGAATCTGAAAAAAATGTATTGATATTTGATAGGGTTTTCGATAAAATTAATAGTGCTTGTGATGGTTTTAATAAGCTGTTAGACAAGATGGATGAGATTTATGGAAAAATCACTAAAGCAATTGATAAGGTGATTACTAAGGTGATTACTAAGGTTGATAAGCTTTATGATTTTGTTGCATCAGAGGAACTCAGTGTATTTCTTAAATATACATGGGTTGCATTGGTTAATATTCTTAAGCATATTAGACCTAGAAAGATTAAGTCTGATTTGGTGATTGGAACTGGTGAACCGGATACTACGGGTCAACTTTTTGGTGGAATTGCAGTCCTTTTTGGAGCGCTTAGGATTCAAACTAAGGTTGTTCCAGATTTTGATAATCAAGTATTTAAGGGATGGGCCACCATGAAGGGAAGAATGGTACTTGGATATCTTGGAATCATATTGGTTAAGTTCTATTTCTCTCAGGAGTTTAAGGACTTTAAGAAAGAAAAAGCAAAATTATAAGAAGTAAAAATTATAAGATTTAGAATCTATATAAATAACACAAAGAAAAACTTTAAACAATGAATGGAGGGTTTAGTTATGAGTAGTTCAGATAATTCTTTTGCAAGTACAGTGGGATCTTTATTTAATGGAATGGAAGGATTACTTACAAGTAAGACTGTTGTAGGTGATGCTGTTAAGTTTGATGATGGAACAATTATTCTTCCACTTATAGACGTTTCATTTGGTGCTGGTGCTGGTGCATTTTCTGATACAGGAAAAAGAGATAATGGTGCTGGCGGTGTTGGTGGAAAGGTTCAGCCATCAGCTATCCTTGTTATCCAGGATAAGAATGTTCGTCTTGTTAATGTTAAGAAGCAGGATGGTTTAACAAAGGTTATCGATATGATTCCTGATATTATGGATAAGCTTGGTAAGAAGGACAAGAAAGAAGGAGAAGCTGAGTAATAAGATTCGGCTGAATATTAGGCTTTGACAGATTTATTGGTAAGAACCTGCAGAGTGTTCTTGAACATAAATATGGATTTTCAAGAGAAAAACGACATGCTAGATGATTAAAAAAAACACTTGCATTTTGTTTTGAACTTTGATATTATTGTCGTGTTGTGCGAAAAAAATTCGCAGGTGTTAATTTTAAGGAGGTGTCGAAAATGGCAAAGTGTTCTGTTTGTGGTAAGGGTGTTCATTTTGGAAACGCTGTAAGTCATTCACATAGAAGAAGTAATAAAATGTGGAAGCCAAATGTAAAGAATGTTAAAGTCATGGTCAATGGTTCTGTTAAGAAGATGCCGGTTTGTACAGGATGTCTTCGTTCAGGAAAGGTTGAACGTGCTGTTGCTAAGCCAAAGTATGTAGCTGAGGAAGCATAAAATACATGATTATATTTACACTGAAAATAACCCATCGTATACAGTGATAATTGTAAGCGATGGGATTTTTCGTGTATGTGTAATGTAATATAGATATATTGGTAAGGATTTTTTTTATTACTGTAAAGTACAGTGGAAGGAGTAGTTATGAGGAAAAAGTTTTTTGGTAGAGTACTCGCTGGAGTTCTCGCGTTGTCAATGGTATTGACAGGTAATGCAGTTGATTTTGTGGCTAATGATGCCGCTGTTGCTGATGCTAAGGTTGTTTTAACTGCATCTAATGAGGATGAGAATAATTATACTAAGGCACAGACTATTTACGGATTT
>JAILNN010000059.1 GCA_024691565.1 Lachnospiraceae bacterium
TAAGGGGAAAGTTCAATGGAATCTATTCAATCAATAAAGGATTCGTTATTGGCATTATCTAGAGAAGAGCGCTCAAAGCGCTTTTCTTTTTATGAGGCTGATGAACGTAAGGGAGTACAAAATTTAATTAAGAAGTTAAAGAGGGATGATGAGCTCCTTGATAAGGAAATCGAAAGAATTAAAAAGCTAAAAGAGTTTGAGTTAAAGCTTAGTAATGGTGGACTCGTTTGTGGAGTCGATGAAGTTGGTAGAGGACCACTTGCAGGACCTGTTGTTACTGCTGCGGTAGTTCTTCCTATTGACTCTGAAATCTTATATATCAATGATTCTAAAAAGCTTTCTAAGAAAAAAAGAGAAGAGCTTTATGATATAATAATTTCTGAGGCTTTATGCTATCGAATTGGACTTAGAAGTCACGAAAGAATTGATGAAATCAACATTAGGAATGCTACAATTGAGGCGATGGAAGAGGCAGTCAATTCGCTTGAGGTAGTGCCAGCAGTTGTTCTTGTTGATGCTCTTACTTTGCCAAAGGTTACTTATCCGCAGAAAAACATTATTAAGGGCGATGCTAAATCATATAGCATTGGTGCGGCAAGTATTGTTGCTAAGGTAACAAGGGATAGAATGATGGAAGAACTTGATAGCAAGTATCCTGGATATGGTTTTTCTAAGAATTCGGGATATGGAACAAAGGAACATATGGACGCCCTTAGGGAAATTGGGCCTTCTGAGATTCATAGAAAATCTTTTTTAAGCTTTCTTGAGAAGGAGTGATAAGCGTGAATAAGCGTTTTGTTGGTTCTGAATATGAAAATCTGGCAGTTAAATACTTGGAAAATCAGGATTATAAGATTATCGAGAAAAACTTCTATTGCAGAAATGGTGAAATTGATATTATTGCTAGAAATGAGGGGTATCTATGCTTTATTGAGGTGAAATATAGGTCTGGAAAGGGCTATGGAACTCCTGAGGAAGCAGTGGATTATAGGAAGCAAAAGAAGATATATGAATGCGCTAGATTCTATATGCATAGCCATAAATATTCAACTGATACACCATGTAGATTTGATGTTGTTTCAATTGAGGGTGAAATAATTAAGGTTTATAAAAATGCTTTTGACGTCTATGGTGTATTTTAAGGCGTTTCATGGACATGAAAAGAAATAGAATATTTCTTATATTTATATAAAAAGTGGTTGCAAGAAAGTTATTAAACATGTTATAGTATTGAACGGCGTAATTTGAGATAGTTTGCTTAGATTGCAGACTAAATACGCAGTAATATATTTTATGGAGGCAAGAAATGAACGTACAGGTAGAAAATTTAGAGAAGAGTATGGTTAAGCTCACTATCGAGGTTGAAAGAGAAAAGTTTGATGAGGCAATTAAGAATGTCTACAACAAATCAAAGGGAAGAATCAGTGTTCCTGGTTTCCGTAAGGGTAAGGCTCCATTGAAGATGATCGAGCAGTACTATGGTAAGGGTGTATTTTACGAGGATGCTGCTAATGATGTTATTCCTGATGCTTTCAATGAAGCTGTTAAGGAGAACGACCTTGATGTTGTTTCAAGACCACAGATTGGACTTGAGAAATTAGATGAGGAAGGACCATTCATCTTTACAGCAACTGTTGCTGTTAAGCCTGAGGTTAAACTTGGAGAATACAAGGGAATTGAAGTTGAAAAGAAAGATACAGAAGTTACTGAAGATGAATTAAATGCCGAATTAGATAAGGTTCGTGAGAAGAATGCCAGAAATGTATCTGTAGATGACAGACCTGTTCAGGATAAAGATGAAGTAACAATTGATTTTGAAGGTTTTGTTGATGGTGAAGCTTTTGAAGGTGGAAAGGGAGAGGATTACAAGCTTGTAATCGGTTCTCATTCTTTCATCGATACTTTCGAGGAGCAGCTCATTGGTAAGAATATTGATGATGAAACAGATGTTAATGTTACTTTCCCAGAAGAGTATCATGAGGCATCACTTGCTGGAAAGCCAGCACTTTTCAAGGTTAAGATTAAGGGAATCAGCTATAAAGAGCTTCCTGAATTAGATGATGATTTAGCTCAGGATCTTTCTGATTTCGATACTCTTGATGAGTATAAAGAAGACCTTAAGAATAAGCTTAAGGAAGGCAAGGAAGCAGCAGCTAAGAGAGCTAAGGAAGAAGAAGTAATCAATAAGATTATTGAAAATGCTGAGATGGAAGTTGCTGATGCTCATGTTGCTAACGTTGTTGATCAGATGAAGAGAGAATTTGCACAGAGAATTCAGTCACAGGGTATTTCTCTTGAGCAGTATATGATGTTCACAGGAATGACAGAAGCTAAGATGGAAGAAGACATGAAACCACAGGCGCTTCTTAGAATCCAGAGCAGACTTGTTTTAGAGCAGATTGTTAAGGATGAGAACATTACTGCTTCTGAAGAAGATGTTCAGAAGGAAATCGAACTTCTTGCTGGAATGTATCAGATGGAAGCTGATAAGCTTAAGGATATGATTGGCGAAGAAGAAATGAAGGGTATTGAACTCGATGCTGCAGTTAATAAGGCTGCTGATTTCGTAGTTGAGAATGCTGTAGAGGTTTAATTTGAATTTTCAAAGCAAAAGGAGGTTAAAATGGATATTAAGAACAGTTATACAATTCCTTATGTTATTGAAAGAACAAGCTCAGGTGAGCGTTCTTATGATATCTATTCAAGACTTTTACAGGATAGAATAGTTATCTTATCAAATGAAGTTAATGATGATATTGCAAGTTTGATTGTATCACAGCTTTTATTCCTTGAGTCTCAGGATTCAACAAAGGATATTAGCCTTTACATCAACAGTCCAGGAGGTTCTGTTACTGCTGGATTCGCGATTTATGATACAATGAACTATATTAAATGTGATGTTTCCACGATTTGTATGGGAATGGCTGCTAGTATGGGAGCTTTCCTTTTGAGTGGTGGTGCAAAGGGAAAGAGATTTGCACTTCCTAATTCATCAATCATGATTCATCAGCCATCAGGTGGTGCGAGAGGACAGGAAACTGAAATTCGTATCGTTGCTGAGGAAATCTTAAAGACTAGAAAGAGACTTAATCAGATTCTTGCTGATAACACTGGAAAAGCTTTAGATGTTATCGAAGCTGATACTGAGAGAGATAATTACATGACTGCTCAGGAAGCTAAGGATTATGGTCTTATTGATGAGATTATAAAGAGCCGTGCGTAAGCATCTATAATTGGGGCAGTTAACGATATTAAACAAAAAAAGGTGAGTTATGGCAAATAAAAGTGGTGAAATTAAAGTCAAATGTTCATTTTGCGGAAAAACTCAGGATCAGGTTAGAAAGCTGATTGCAGGTCAGAACGGTATTTATATCTGTGATGAATGTGTTGAGCTTTGTAATGAAATTCTTGATGAAGAGTTTGAAGACTTTCCACTAGATAAGCTTGAAGATGAGGAGATTAATCTTCTTAAACCTAAGAAGATTAAGGAATTCCTTGATTCATATGTGGTTGGTCAGGATGATGCAAAAAAAGTCCTTTCTGTTGCGGTTTATAATCACTATAAGCGTATTTTATCGCAGAAGGAAATCGACGTTGAATTACAGAAGAGTAATATTCTTATGGTAGGTCCTACTGGTTCTGGTAAGACTTATCTTGCTCAGTCTCTTGCAAAGGTTCTTAATGTGCCTTTCGCAATTGCTGATGCTACAACACTTACTGAAGCGGGATACGTTGGTGAGGACGTAGAGAATATTCTTCTTAAGATTATTCAGGCGGCTGACTATAATATTGGTAGAGCTGAACATGGAATAATCTATATTGACGAGATAGATAAGATTACCAAAAAAGGTGAAAATGTTTCTATTACTAGAGATGTTTCAGGTGAAGGTGTTCAGCAGGCCCTTTTAAAGATTTTGGAGGGTACAATTGCTTCAGTTCCACCACAGGGTGGAAGAAAGCATCCTCATCAGGAACTTTTCCAGATTGATACATCAAATATCCTTTTTATTTGCGGTGGAGCTTTCGATGGTTTGGAAAAAATCATTGGAGATAGAATTGGTAAAAAGGGAATTGGCTTTAATGCTGAACTTGGTAAGGATGTTAATGAGAACGTGGGAGAGATACTTAAGAATGTAGCTCCGGAGGACTTAATTAAGTTTGGAATTATTCCGGAATTCATTGGTAGACTTCCTGTTACAGTAACTCTTGATAATCTTGATGAGGAAGCTCTTAAGAAGATTCTTACTGAGCCAAGAAATGCGCTTACAAAGCAATATGAAAAGCTTGTTGAGCTGGATAATGTTAAATTGGAATTCAAAGATGATGCTCTTGCAGCAATTGCTAAGAAGGCTATGGAGAGAAAGACTGGTGCCAGAGGTCTTAGGTCTATTGTTGAAGACATCATGATGGATGCCATGTATGAGATTCCATCGGATGAGACAATTAAAAAATGTATCATCACTGCTGAAAGCGTTGAGGGAACTGGCACTCCTGAAATCATAAAAGATGAGGGAAAGGCTGATGTCTCAAAGAGAGCAGATGAAGCCGGTGGTTTCGCTAAGAAAAAGAAATAATAATCGTATGAAACAATAAAAATTAGCTGCCTTACCCCTAGTTAAAGGGAGGGGCAGCTAGATTAGTTTATGGAGAATTCTTAATGATAATTAAAAGTGTTAATCTTGAGACTGTTTGTGGAGTGACTTCTAAGCTTCCAGACAATAAGATGATGGAAATTGCGTTTGCTGGAAGGTCTAATGTTGGTAAGTCTTCACTTATTAATGCGCTGATGCGTCGTAAGGCTTATGCAAGGGTTTCACAGACACCTGGAAAGACTCAGACAATTAATTACTATAATATCAATGATAGCTTGTATTTCGTGGATTTGCCTGGATATGGCTACGCTAAGCGTTCTAAGCAGGAGGTTAGTGACTGGGGAAATCTTATTGAGAGATATTTTAGAGAGTCCAAAAAGCTTTGTTTAATCATGCTTTTGGTGGATATTAGGCATAAACCAAATGCGAATGATATTCAGATGTATGATTGGTGTATTCACTATGGTTATAATCCTGTTATTGTGGCTACTAAATCTGATAAAATCAAAAGGTCTCAGCTTAATAAATGTCTTGCTGATATTAGGAGAACACTTAAGTTATCGGATGAAACACCTATTGTACCTTACTCTTCCTTGAATAAAAATGGATTGGAAGATGTTGTTGAATATATTGATTATGTATATGAAAATTGGTCAGATAATTTGAATGAGGAAGGAAAATAATTATGAAAATTTTAGTTTTATGCGGCGGAACAAGTAGTGAAAGAGATATTTCTATTACATCTGGAACAGAGGTTTGTAAGGCACTTAGAAACAGAAACCACAACGCAATCCTTGTTGATGTATATAGGGGAGCAGCTATCGATGAGTTTAGTAAGGGAGAGGGAGAATATGATGTCCTTGCAATGGCTGCAACATATAGAGCAGAGAATGATAATGTTTGGAAGAAAGTTAAGGAAGCTGAAGAGGCTAAGAAGAAGTCTAAGGATAAGTCTAAGGATAAGAGTGGTTATGTTAAGCTTGTTGGTGAGAATATCTTAGAGCTTGCTAATGAGTCAGATGTCGTATTTATGGCGCTTCATGGTTCGAATGGTGAAGATGGTCGTCTTCAGGCAGTTTTTGATTTGTTTGGTATTAAGTATACAGGTGTTGGATATCTTGCTAGTGCAATTTCAATGGATAAGGTTATGTCTAAGATAGTTGTTGAACACGCAGGTGTTCCTATTCCTAAGGGAATTATGATTACAAAAGAGGAATATGATGCTGATCCTAGTAAGTATACTATGGAGAATCTTGGATTTTCTTCTAAGGTTGTTACAAAGCCAGTTTGCGGCGGTTCTAGCGTTGGTGTTAAGTTCGCAAATAACGAAGAAGAATTTGAAGAAGGTCTTAAGTTTGCATTCAGCTTTGAAGATAATGTTATGATTGAAAGATATGTTGGTGGAAGAGAGTTTTCAGTTGGAGTCATTGAAGGAAAGGCACTTCCTATTATTGAGATTATTACTCCTCCAGGAACCTTCTACGACTATGAGAATAAATATAATGGTAAACCTAAGGATGTTTGTCCCGCTGAGCTTTCAGAGGAGGATACTATCGCTATGCAGAGATTTGCTGAGATGGCTGCAAGAGCACTTCTTCTTGATAAATATTGCAGAATTGACTTCCTTATGAATTCACATAATAAGATGTATTTCCTTGAGGCTAACACGCTTCCTGGAATGACTCCTACAAGCCTTTTACCACAGGAAGCTAAACAGGTGGGAATGAGCTTTGAAGACTTATGTGAAAAATTGGTTCAGATTTCATAAGATAAGTTAATTGAGATTTTTGATAGAGATTTTTGGTATTCATAAAAATTATTTGAATATTGATTTAAGATATAATAATTTTTCAGATTGGAGAAATCAGAGATGAAGGGTTTAAGTATCAGAAATATTATTAAGGTTACAG
>JAILNN010000087.1 GCA_024691565.1 Lachnospiraceae bacterium
TGGAACAAAGCTAATTCCAGGTATTGTTAAGAAGATAGATTATGCAGTTGATGTAAACACTGGTGAACAAAAGGATTCTAGCCTTCTTAAGAAAAATGAGATTGCTTCTTGTGAAATTGCATTTGCAGATCAGGTTGTTGTCGATTTATTTGAGGAACATAAAACACTTGGTGAGTTAATCCTTATTGATAGAGTAACGAACATGACATCCGCTTGTGGCGTTGTTACAGAGATTTTAAAGGGTGGCGATAGCAGTTTCTCGGCACATTTGGATAGAGAATTAAGAAGTAATTATAAGGGACAGCGTTCGATAGCAGTTGAATTTAGAGCGGATGATGGAATAGATCTTGAATATGTGCAGAAGGTTGAAAAAGAGTTAGCTCTGAGAGGAAGACATACTTATGTATATGTTCCTAAGAAGGATGATCCATTTGTTAAGATTGTAAAGCATTTGGAAAACGCTGGAATTCTTGTTCTTGTTTATGTTAAGGATATTGATACAAAGCAATTTGATGAAGATAGGACGTATATTAGTGAGTGGAGAGAGAAAGATTTTGACATTAATGATTCGGTAGAGTTTATTTATAAAAAGTCAAATATTAATGGTGACAACGCTGAAAATGGAGCATTCATTTAAGCAAAAATATCTAATGAAGAGTGAGGAAATCGAAACTAATGAATAGTGAATATGGTTTTAACACATCTCTATTACACATGCCTAAAATAGATAATCCTTTCGGTTCTACAACAACACCAGTCTTTCAAAGCTCGGCATTTAAGCATGATGATTCAGAGACTCTAGAAAAAATATTTAATAATAAGTCTATGGGATTTTCATATACAAGAATTAGTAATCCAACAGTTGATGCATTTGAAAAAAAGGTGAATCATCTTGAAAAGGGTTTTGCTTCAGTTGCATGTGCATCTGGAATGGCAGCTATTTTTAATGCAATAGTTAACATTGTTCAATCGGGTGATGAGATTGTTGCTGCCGCAAGTTTATATGGTGGTACAGTTGAATTATTTGATGATTTAAAAGGATTAGGTATCACAACTAGATATGTTACTAATAACATTCCAAGTGAGTATGAAAAGCTAATTTCTAATAAAACAAAATTAGTCTTTGCTGAAACAATTGGTAATCCGAAGCTAGATATTACTGATATTGAAGAGGTTGCCAAAGTTGCTCATAAATATAATATTCCTTTGATTGTTGATAATACGGTAGCAACAGCATATTTAGTTAGGCCAATAACACTTGGCGCCGATATTGTTGTGAATTCAACTTCTAAATACATAAATGGACATAGTAATTCAATAAGTGGTGTTCTTACATGGGGAGGAAATTTTGAATGGGATTATGAGAAATATCCTGGTCTAAAGCCATATAAGAAATTTGGAAAGATGTCCTATGTTGTGAAACTAAGAAATGGTCTTTTTAGAAATACAGGAGCTTGCTTATCACCACAAAATGCCTTTTATAACAATTTAGGTTTAGAGACGTTAGGACTTAGGATGCAAAGAATTTGCGATAATGCACTTGAACTCGCTAGGTTTTTAGAAGAAGAGATGAAGTTAAAGGTTTCATATCCTGGGTTAGTAAGTAGTCCATATAATGAAACAGCCCAAAAGGTCCTTAAAAATGGATATGGTGGAATTGTTACTGTGAGACTTGGTTCTAAAGAGAATGCATATAAGGTGATAAATTCGCTAAAGATTCCATTTATCCTTTCAAATATTGGAGACACAAAAACTCTTGTAATTCATCCGGAGTCAACGATTGCGACTCATCTTTCACAAGAAGAGAAGGTTCAGTCTGGTGTATATGATGATTTGATAAGAATTAGCGTTGGAATTGAGGATATAGAAGATTTAAAGGATGATTTTAGAAGCGTAATTAAACAAATTTTAATGATTTATGGAGAGTGATAAAACTATGGCAGTGGATTATAAAACTTTAAAAAATGGCGGATTTATGCGCCAGAAACAAAAGAATAATTTTTCTCTTAGAATTGCAGTAGTTGGAGGAAATCTTACTACAGAGAACCTGGTAAAAATTGCCGAGGTTGCTGAAAAATATGGTGATGGTCATGTTCATTTAACATCTAGACAGGGAGTTGAGATTCCTTTTATTAAACTTGAGGATATTGATGCAGTTAAAGAGGAACTTGCTAAAGGGGATTGCAGACCTGGTGTCTGTGGCCCAAGAGTTCGTACTGTTACAGCATGTCAAGGTAACCAGATTTGCCCGAGTGGAAATATTGATACCTATGATATAGCTAAAAAAATTGATGAAAGATATTTTGGTAGAGAACTTCCACATAAATTCAAATTTGGAGTAACTGGTTGTAGGAATAATTGCTTAAAAGCAGAAGAAAATGATGTTGGAATAAAGGGTGCTCTTGCTGTTGACTGGAAGGAGTCTGAGTGCATAAATTGTGGTTTGTGTGAGAAGGTATGCCGAGAGGATGCAATTACAATTAAGGATGGTAAAGTTGTTGTCGACTATAAGAAATGTAATAGTTGTGGTAGATGTGCAAAAAGTTGCCCAACTGATGCATGGGATACGACTGAGGCCTATGAATTATCATTTGGTGGAACTTTTGGAAATCATATAGCAAAAGGTGTTAATCCTATTGGATTAATTACATCTGAAGAACAGCTTTTCAGAGTTACAGACGCTGCAATTGAATACTTTAAAGAAAATGGAAATGCTGGCGAAAGATTCAAATTTACAATTGATAGGGTAGGAAGAGAAGATTTTTATAAAAAATTGAAGGAGGCATATGATGGCTGATTTTAAGATAGATGATAGTGTAGATATTACTGATGTGGTTTGTCCTGTAACCTTTGTGAAAGCTAAGGTAGCTCTTGAGGAATTAGATGATGGACAAATTTTAGCAATTAAACTTAATGATGGAGAACCGGTTCAAAATGTACCAAGGAGTATTAAAGAGGAAGGTCATAAGATTTTAAGACTTGTTGATAATGAAGATGAAACATTTACATTGATTGTACAAAAAGTAGAAGAATAAAAAAGGAGAAAGAGCTAATATGAAGATTATTGTTGCTGGTGAAAAAAAGGAATATGAGGAAGGTACAACCCTTGAAAAATTGATTGAGAAGGAAGATATTGATAATCCACAATATGTGACTGTTACTATCAATGAAGAATTTGTTGATAGAGAAAAGTTTAGTGAAACAGTGCTTAAGGATGATGATAGTATTGAATTCTTATATTTTATGGGAGGGGGACAGAGATAATGGCCTTTACAAATGAACAATTAGAGCGTTATTCAAGACATATTATCCTTAAAGAAGTTGGAGTAAAAGGACAAAAGAAATTATTGAATTCTAAGGTTTTAATAATTGGAGCTGGTGGACTAGGAGCTCCAGCGGCCCTTTATTTAGCGGCTGCAGGTGTTGGAACAATTGGTATTGTTGATGCTGATGCGGTGGATTTATCTAATTTACAACGACAGATAATTCACTCAACAAAGGATATTGGGAAAGCTAAGGTTGAATCAGCCAAGGAGACGATTGAGGATATAAACACTGATGTTAAAGTAAATACATATAAGATGTTTGTAGACTCTTCAAATATCCTTGATGTAATAAAAGATTATGATTTTGTTTTAGATGGAACTGATAATTTTCCAGCAAAATTCTTAATAAATGATGCCTGTGTTCTAGCGAAAAAGCCATTTTGTCATGCAGGAATAATTAGATTTCAGGGACAATTAATGACCTATATTCCTGATCAGGGACCATGTTATCGTTGTGTATTTAAGGATATGCCTCCTAAGGATGCAATTCCAACTTGTAAAGAAGCTGGAGTTGTGGGTGCAATGGCAGGTGTTATTGGCTGTTTACAGGCAATGGAAGCTATTAAGTTTATCATTGGAAAGGGAGAACTTTTAAATGGTAAGCTATTAACATATGATGCTCTTAGTGGAGAGTTTAGAAAGATTAAGATTCCCAGAGATCCAAATTGTAATATTTGCTCTCCAGATGGAACAATTAAGGAATTAATTGATTATGAGCAGCCAGCGTGTGAATTAAAATAGAATTTGTGATAAGGAGAATTAATTGATGGATTACACAGAATATATTTATCCATTTACCGATGAGAAAATAATTATAAAAAAAGAGGATTATAATTCAATCCTTGATTATTGTAGACAGGGGATTCCAGAGGAATCCTGTGGACTTATTGGTGGAAAAAAAGATGAGAATATTAACAGAATCGAGAAAGTATATTTTTTAACTAATATTGATCATTCTAATGAGCATTTTTCTATGGATCCTAAGGAGCAATTAGATGCATATAAGGATGCGAGAGCAAATGGATATGATATTCTGGGTAATTTTCATTCTCATCCCGAGTCACCTTCAAGGCCATCTGAAGAGGATAAGAAATTAGCCTATGATTCTAAGGCGATTTATATGATTTTATCACTGATGGAAGATAACAATCCAGTTCTTAGGGCTTTTCACGTTGAGAAAAATAGTATTGTTACAGAGCATGAAATTATAGTTGAGTAAGGAATAGTCAAATCATATAAAAGGAGTTTGGTTTATATGTATTGCATTAGTATAAATTTTAAGAATACCAGTAGTGATGAAAGACAAAAAATAAGCTTTTCTGCTACTGAGAAGAATAAACTTTTGAGCAAATTAAAGAAAGAAGATTTAATACTTGGCGGTGTAATAGTTTCAACCTGTAACCGAACTGAATTGTATGTTGATTTGGTGGAAGGAATTAAGTTTGATTGCATTGATAGGGCATTATCTGAATTTAAGAATTATAGCTTAGAAAGGCTATATAAATATGGATTTTTCTTTGAGGGAAGAAGTGCAATCAGCCATTTGATGAAGGTTTGCACAGGTCTTGATTCTATGATTCTTGGTGAAGATGAGATTTTTCATCAGGTAAAGAATTCTTATAAGGAATCAGTGAAAGACGGAAATTCAAGTAGTGAACTAAATGTGATTTTCCAAGGAGCATTTAATTGTGCAAAAATAATTAAATCTAATACAAATCTTTCAAAAACTCCAGTGTCATTTGGAACACTATCTGCAAATGAGATTGAAAATTTTTATAAGAATCATGTGGATGGAGAGTCCTATGTTTTAGTAATTGGAGCGACTGGAAAGATGGGCTCTATTGTTACAAAAAATTTAGTTGATAAAGGAATAAAGGTTGTTGCAACAACTAGGACGCATCGAACAAATAATTTTACAGCGCTTAAATTACAGCAATATAGTGATGATTACGTTAAAATGGTTTCTTTTGATGATAGATATGATTATATTGACAAGGCATTTGCGATTGTGAGTGCGACTTCGAGTCCACACTATGTAATAACTCAAAATGAATTCTTTGATTCGGTAAAATCAAATTCCGACAAATTGATTATTGATCTTGCTATACCTTATGACATAGATAGAGGTATAAAAAATGCCCTAAATATAGAATTATTAGATATTGATTATTTTAAAAACAAGATTAAAACAAATGAAACTATTAAATTAAATGAAAAACAAAATGCGATTAAGATTATTCGCGAATATTTGGAAGTTATTCTAAAAAAGATTTATGTTAGACAGCTTTTGCCAATATTTAAAAACAGTCAGGATTTAAGTGTTAAATCTATTGGATGGAATTATGTTAGAGATAATATGAATAGTGAAGAGATGTATGAGTTACTTTCAGTTTGCAGAAACGGAGGTATTTAAATGGCATATTTTCCTTTTATGATTGATATTCAAGACAAGGATTGTTTAGTTGTTGGTGGAGGAAAAATTGCATATAGGAAGATTTTAAGCCTTATAGAATATGGAGCGAATGTTACTGTTGTTGCAACAAGTATATGCGATGATATAGTTAAGCTATCGCTTGATAACTTAAAGGGGTTAGGTCTATATGAAAGAGAATATGCTGATAAGGACGTTGATGGAAGATTCCTGGTTATTGCCGCTACTGGAATTGAAGAATTAGATAGATATATTTCAGATAGATGTAAATTACAGGGAATTCTAGTTAATGCTGTCGATGTAACTGATGCATGTTCTTTTATATTTCCAGCGATTATTAAGAAAAATGATTTGGTTATTAGCATATCGACTGGAGGAAATTCTCCTGCGGGAGCGGCCTATTTACGTAAAAAGATTGAGAAAGCAGTGCCTCGTGGATACGAATTAAACTTAAGTGTTCTTGGGGAGTGCAGAGAAATTGTGATGGATAGAATTGATAATATGTCAGATAGAAAAGACTTTTATTATCAGGTTCTTCAGTATTGTGATAATAATAATTTTGTGCTCACAAAAGAAATGCTTATGGAACATATCGATAAATTCTTGAAAAAAAAGGAGAAGTAAGATTTGGATGATAATAGAATTGTTGTAAGAATTGGAACGAGAGGTAGTGCTCTAGCGCTTAAACAGGCGGATTTAGTTGCAGAGGCTATTTGCAGTAAGAATCCTCAGGTTGAATGTGTAAAAAAGATTATTGTTACTCAGGGTGATATTATGCAGAAGCAATCTCTTACGAGCTTTGGAGGAAAAGGTGTTTTTGTTTCAGAGATTGAAAGGGCTTTGAGTGAGGATGAAATTGATATTGCAGTTCATAGTTCTAAGGACCTTCCAATGGAACTATTTGATGGGATGAGTATTGCAGCTGTTCTTAAAAGAGAGGATCCAAGAGATGTTTTAGTTATTAGGAAGGGAATTAACCTTAATAAAGAAAACTTGATTATTGGGAGCAGTAGCCTTAGAAGAAGTGAACAGATTAAAAAAATCTATTCAAATTGCATATTAAAGGATATTAGAGGAAATGTTCCAACTAGAATTGAAAAGGTAAAATTTGGAGATTTTGATGGAACTATCTTAGCAATGGCAGGGCTTAAAAGGCTTAACTTATTGGAAGATGAAGATGTGAATTTTATACCTTTTGATTTTGATTCAATGGTACCTGCGGGTTGTCAGGGTATTATTTCAATTGAGATGAAAAATAACCATCCATTAAGAAAAATTATAGAATCAATTTCAGATGAAGTGACTGAAAATATTTTTAATATTGAACGCGGAATTCTAAAAAGCATGAATGCTGGATGTCACGAACCAGTTGGTGTTTTAGCAGAATATACAGATGGAGTATTTAGAGTCAGATTATATAAAAAGTATGGAACACATGAAGAGTTAAAGGAATTTGTATTAAAAAAAGGAGAGCCATGGGAAAAGTATATTTAGTAGGTGCAGGCCCTGGTAGGTTTGATTTGATAACCTTGAGGGGATTTGAATTAATAAAAAAATGTGATGCTATTATTTATGATAATTTGATTAGTGATGAACTTCTTGAATATGTGCCTAATGACGCTGAAAAAATCTATGTTGGTAAGAGGGCTGGAACACATAGTTTTAAGCAAGAAAAAATAAATCAAATCATAGTAGAGATGGCTAAGAAACATAAGGTTGTTGTGAGGTTAAAGGGAGGAGATCCCTTTGTTTTTGGTAGAGGCGGAGAGGAAATTGATTATCTAAATAATTATGATATTCCTTTTGACGTGGTTCCAGGTGTAACTTCTGCAGTCGCAGTACCTGAGATTTCAGGTATTCCAGTGACTCATAGAGAAGTAAGTAGAAGTTTTCATGTTATTACTGGGCATACAAAAGACGGCAAATATATATGTGATTTTGAAAAAATTGCAAAGCTTGAAGG
>JAILNN010000090.1 GCA_024691565.1 Lachnospiraceae bacterium
AATGGCGTGGCATATTAAATTGCCTTCGCAATTTACACAGAAATGGAGATATTATTTTATGGGAATTTTCGGTAATTCGATAGAGGTTAAGAATCCTTCTAAGACTACTTATAGTCAGGATGATTTGAAGAAAATTGAATTAAACTACCAGAAGGAATTTCTTGTGGAAAAAGGTAAGAATGTTCATAGTGCTCTTAGAAAGGATATTCCTTTGGCTATTCGTACCCAAATTAGAGAGTATGCTTTTGAAAAGATTCTTGATGATGGTATGTATAACTTTAAGCATATTTTGGTTGTTCCTAATCCTTATGGGGCTTCTTTTCAGACGGTTATGCTTCTTTTTGTTACAAAGGAAGAGGTGGCTTGTAGATATACAATTTTTGATGAGAATGGTGAGGAAGCTTTTTCTGCTGAGGATATTATTGGTACAAGACATAGGGTTCCGATTATGCTTTTGTTCCCAGAGAAGACTAATAAATTGAAACTTGAACTTTTGAATAGAGATAGGGAAGTTGTCAAGGAGAGACCGCTTACTATCTATGTTCGCGAGGTTCCTGATAGAGTTAGAGATATTTTTAAACCTGCCGATATGTCAGGTAAATCTTCAGTGCCTTATACATTGATTAATGGTACGAATTTCAATCCTATTGCTATTGATGAGAATTTGAATATTAGATATATTATGCAGCTTCGTACTACTAAGACTGGTATGATTCCTCTTAGTAATGGACATTTCCTTTTGCCTGATAAGAATTCAAATACGCTTTCTGCAAATGGTGAGAAGTATAGTTGTAATTTCTATGAACTTGATTATATGGGAAGAATTTATAAGTCTTATATTTTTAAGTATCCATTTGGTAAAGTTTTTGCTAGCGAG
Source organism: Lachnospiraceae bacterium (assembly GCA_024691565.1). Lineage (GTDB taxonomy): Bacteria > Bacillota > Clostridia > Lachnospirales > Lachnospiraceae > JAEEJA01. The sequence goes on from JAILNN010000090.1 coordinate 878, forward strand.
GAGGAGAGATTTTACTTCTTGACAAGTAAAGACAAGGGTTATGAGAATGACTGGATTGTTTGTTTTGATATGAATAGTGGCGAGGTCGTTAAGGAATTTAGTATTGCAAAAATTATTGGCGATAAGCATAAGACTTGTCCTGGTTGGATTAAGGTTACTAGAATTGAATTAGATGATAATTTTATGATAATTGTTCTTAAAAATTTGCATACAATTATCAAGGTTGATTTTGAAAATGAGAAGTTAATTTGGGCAATTGGACCTAAAGATTTTTGGGCTGGAACACCTGTTGAAAAGGCACTTTTAACAAGACTTCCTATTAGACAAATTGATGATAATGAAGTTGAAGATTTGGAATATGTTTATCCTTCTGATGTTAAAGATTTGAAGGAAAATGCTAGGGAAATTGTGAGACCAGTTTATACTGAAATTTTAGAAAAAACTGCAGATGAAAAGAAGGAAGCTTTGGTTATTTATTCGACTCAGTTTAAGTTGGATGAGGAGATAGATGATGATAATGTTGAGGAAACTCAGTCTCTTGTTACGACAATTCTTATTGATAGTAGTAACGGTTCATATTTGACTGTTAATGCCTTCCTTACTAAGCAGTTTTATAGGAATGGTACACTTCTTGTTCATAAGGTTAAGGGTGAGAAGGATAAGAAAAACATTATTGCTTATGGTGGTCTTGCTGGAAGACAAGGTCAGAAAATCAGAGGAAATATTGCTGAATTTGATTTGGAGACTTCTGAAAGAGTTAGAAGAATTGCTGTTAAAAAAGTCTTTAATAATGCTTGGGAATTTATTCCTAATATTGCGGAGTATTGTAGTCCTATTCAGGCGGATGACAATGTAATTATTGGTGATCCACTTTTGCCAGTGAAGATTGATGAGGATATTAAGGAAACTACTGAGAAAAAACTTCCTAAGAGATTCTTTGGAAATACAAGTCTTTCTGCTGGTATGTTCTTATTCTCGATTAGAACTAAGGCTGTTGATGCAGTTTATCTTAAGGGAGAGAAGGCTACATATATGGCTGATTATTCCCAGATTAAGAAGAGAAGTAAGAGGGAGACCTTTATGATTAATGTTCATGGACTTCCTGTTGATGATTATTTTATTTATGTGAAATGTAACAATGAAATCTACATGGTTAAGGATGAAATTCGTGTAGAGAAGAGTTGATGATTCCTTTGGCAGAGATTTAGATTTGGGCCCCAAAATTGATGCTTTTTTGAGGCAGAGGTTAAAATTTTTAGCTGAGGAATCTCATATTTAAGGGAAAGAAACAAAGGGTGATGTAATGTCAGAGTATAAGGTTATTGGGATTATTGCGCATGTTGATGCGGGGAAGACTACGCTTTCTGAGGCTTTGCTTTACACAGCGGGAGAGATTAAAAAGCTTGGTAGAGTTGATAGGCAGGATGCTTTCTTGGATAACTTTGAGATGGAGAGAAAGCGTGGTATTACAATTTTTTCTAAGTGTGCAGTTTTGAATGACATCACACTTTTGGATACTCCGGGACACATGGATTTTCAGGCAGAGATGGAGAGGACCATGTCTGTTTTGGATTATTGTATCCTTGTTATTAGTGGTGCTGCTAAACTTGATACTCATACAATTACTCTTTTAAAACTTTTGCTTAAGAGACAAATTCCGGTTTTTGTTTTTATAAATAAGATGGATATGGAGGGTGCCGACAGCCGTTCAATTATTAATTCTTTGAATGAGCTGATGGAACCTGATTTTGTGCGCTTTTCTGAGTATATTAAGGGTGGTAGTGACGCCTCAAATAAGGGGAATTCTGAATATATTAAGGATAGTAGTGAGACTCGCGACAGAGTTAGTTGTCTTTTTTCTAAGGATAATCCTAATAGAGAGAATTTTTTTGAAAATATTGCCACATGTGATGAAGAACTTTTAAATGAATATATGGAAACTGGTTCTATTGATGATGATAGAATTCGTGAGATGATTGTTGAGAATAAGCTTGTTCCAGTTTTTGAGGGAGCGGCTCTTAAGAATGTTGGTGTTCGTGAATTTTATGAGGGGATTCTAAAGTTTACCCTTGATAGAGAGTATCCTAGTGAGAAAGATTTTACGGTTTATAAGATTTCTAGGGATGATAAGGAGCAGAAACTTACCCATGTTAAGGTGACGGGTGGTGAGTGGTCTGTTAGGGATATTATCGATGGTGAGAAAATCACAGAAATCAGGATATATTCGGGCGAGAAGTATGAGAGTGTGAGAACGGCACATGCAGGGCAACTTGCAGTCTTTATGGGACTTAATAATCAGGAGTTTCATGAGGAAGAGGAGATTGTGCCGGTTATGACTTATTCGCTTAAGTTTGATGAGGGTAAGTCGATTCATGAAGTGCTTCCTAAACTTCGTATTTTGCAGGAGGAAGAGCCTTCTTTAAATCTTGAGGTTAATGGCGAGAGTAATGAAATTCAAGTTAGAATTTTTGGTAAGGTCCAGATGGAAATCCTTAAGAGTATTATTGAAAAGCGTTTTAACTTGAATGTTGAATTTGAAGATGGAAGAATTTTATATAAAGAGACGATTGAAGATGAAGTTGAGGGTGCTGGTCATTTTGAGCCACTTCGCCATTATGCGGAGGTTCATCTTAGGATGACTCCTCTTGAGAGGGGAAGTGGAATTCAGATTAAGACGGAGTGCTCTGTTGATGATTTGAGCCTTAATTGGCAGAGGCTTATTTTCACGCATTTGCAGGAAAAAGAATTTAGGGGTGTACTTACTGGTTCGCCTATTACGGATATTTGTTTTACGTTGGTTGCTGGAAGGGCGCATATTAAGCATACTGAGGGTGGTGACTTTAGAGAGGCTGTTTACAGGGCTGTTAGACAGGGTCTTATGAAGGCTAAGTCTGTGCTTTTAGAACCATATTGCAGGTTTTCTCTTACACTTCCTACGGTTTCTGTTGGTAGGGCGCTTTCTGATTTGGAGCAGAAGGGTGCGACAGCTGCGATTGAAGCTCAGGATGAGGAGAATACGGTAATTACTGGGCGTGCGCCGGTTTCTCAGATGCAGTCATATCAGATGGAGGTCGTGACATATACGAAGGGCGCTGGTAGCCTAAATCTCGTGATGGATGGATATGACAGATGTAAGAATGCGGATGAAATTATTCTTGAGAGGGGATATGATCCGGATGCTGATATTTCTAATCCTGCGGGTTCTGTTTTCTGTAGTCATGGAGCGGGTGTTTATGTGCCTTGGGACGAAGCGGACAGTCATATGCATATTCAGACGGAGCAGATGATTAGTGATGAGCCGATTGAAAAGAAGCTAAAGAGAATTCAGGAAGATATTGAGAAATATAAGACTACTGAAGATGAATTGAATGCTATTTTTAAGAGGACTTTTGGTAGCAATAGTTCGGATGCAAGGCCTAAGAGGAAGTACAAACTTCATAGAAATTATTCTGAAAAGAAGGTTGCTGGAGGCAATACATATAATTCAAAAGAGGATTATGAAAAGATTCGAAAGAAGAAAAAGGCTGAAGGTAAGAGAATTCTTTTGGTTGATGGATATAATGTGATTTATGCGTGGGAAGATTTGTCGGAGCTTGCTAAGGTTAATCTTGAGAGTGCGAGAGGTAAACTTGCGGATGAACTTTGTAATTATGCGGCGTATAAAGGGCTTGAATTAATCCTTGTTTTTGATGCATATAAGGTTAAGGGAAATCTTGGGGAAATGCAGGATTACCATAATATTCATGTGGTTTATACGCAAGAAGCGCAAACCGCGGATGAGTATATTGGTAAGACAGCGATTAGTCTTGGAGGTAGCAATTCGGTTACTGTGGCTACTTCGGATAATTTGGTGCAACTTATTATTCGTGGAAACAATTGTAATCTTTTGTCTTCGAACGAGCTTAGAGAGAGGATTGACGAGGCAAATGAGGAAATGCAGGCGAAACTTGGTGTGTGAGCGGCATTTGATAGTGTGAGATGATTGGCTGGTTTTGCGGCATTTGACGGTGCAGGCGAAACTTGGTGTGTGATGGAGTGAAGATATGTTTTATGTTATTCAGGTGATGACAGGTGAAGAGAGAGACATCATGAATCTTTGCAGGATCCATATGGATTTTTCTGTAATTGAGGATATGTTCATTCCTCTTTATGCTAGGAAGAAGAAATTTAAGGATGAATGGAAGGAGGTTATTAAGCCTCTTTTTCCAGGATATATTTTTATTGATACTGAAGATATCGTTACTGTTAATGAGGAACTTAAAAAAGTTGAGAAGTTTACGAAGATTTTGAAAAGTGCTGATCAGGTTGCACCGATTGCGCCTGAGGAGGAGAGATTCCTTAGGACAGTGATGGATGAGAGCTATGTTGTTAGAGTTTCTAGGGGAATTCTTATTGGTCAACAGGTTATTGTGACAGATGGTGTTCTTAAGGATGTTCCTGGTAGAATTACGAAGATTAATAGGCATAAGCGAATTTGCAATATCGAGGTTAAGATGTTTGGAAGATACACTAATGTCGAAGTTGGCCTTGAGGTTGTGAAGAAGTATTCTCTTGAGGAGTTTGAAGATTGGAAGAGAAAGACTCTTGCCGAGGCCCTTGAAAAGGCGAATGCTGAACTTAGAGATGAGCTAGATAAAGAAGAGAAGTCTGAGAGCAAGGTTGCAATTGAAGGAGAAAAGAAGTCTGAGAGTGAATCTGTAGGCGAAGGAGAAAAGAAGGCTGATACCTATGAAATTAGCGCATCTGACAATGTAGTAAAAAATGGTGAAAATAAAAGTGTTCGAATTAATAGTGGAATTTTTAAAGGGTTGACAGGAACACTTTTGGAAGAGGGTAAAGATAAGGTTAAGGTTTCGATTAAGGTGTTTGATACGCCGACTGCGATTGAATTTAAAAAAGATGAGGTGAGTTACCTTTATTATGTATAGAAGAAAAATTGTTGGGGATATTGTTAAGGCTGAGAAAAATAGGTTTCTGCTGGTTACAGAGTCTATGCTTTCGGTTTTAGATGATGAGTATAATGTGATTTTTCAAGATAAGATTTCAAATTTTGTGCTTATATGGAATGATATTAGTGAAGAAGATAAGTCGTTGCATGTGAGCATTTTGATTGATTATCGTACACTAGATTTGCATGACCATATTCAGGTTGTGGCTTTTAGCAATAAGATGAGTGATGAAGATTTTGCTATTGTGCTTAAATTTAGAAATGAGGTTTGTCCTAAGATGGAACAAAGGCTTAAAAAGAGCTTTTGGAAGGCTATTAGGTATGAGATGCCTGAGAAACCGAGGTCAAAGAGAACCACATATAAGAAGTGGCTTTTTAGGGATAGATAGGGTATTTTTAACTACCATATTCAAATTATAATAAAATTCTAAAAAGTCTAAAAAAAACCGTTTAACCTTGACACAAAAACATTCAGATGGTAAATTATTACATACGGGCAGATTTGACCGCAAATATTTATAGAAAGGCAGATTGCAATCATGAAAAATTTAAAAATCGAAAAGGTAATTGGTCGCGAAATTATCGATTCAAGAGGAAATCCAACAGTTGAGGCTGAAGTAGTTTTAGCTGATGGTACAGTAGGAAGAGGTGCTTCTCCTTCAGGAGCAAGTACAGGACAGTTTGAAGCTTGTGAGCTTCGTGATGATGACAAGGCTAAGTTTGGTGGAAAGGGTGTTTCTAAGGCAGTTGAGAACGTTAATACAGTAATTAACGAAGCTGTTAAGGGACTTGATGCATCTGATATCTACGCTGTAGATGCTGCTATGATTAAGGCAGACGGAACACCAAATAAGAGTAACCTTGGTGCAAATGCTATTCTCGCTGTTTCAATCGCAACAGTTGATGCTGCTGCAAAGGCATTAGAGATTCCAGTATACAGATTCTTAGGTGGAGCAAACGCAACAGTTCTTCCACTTCCAATGATGAACATCTTAAATGGTGGTGCTCATGCAACTAATTCTGTTGATACACAGGAATTCATGATCATGCCAGCTGGTGCTCCTTCATTCAAGGAAGGATTAAGATGGTGTACAGAAGTATTCCACGCACTTCAGGCTCTTCTTAAGAAAGAGGGAAATACTACAGCAGTAGGAGATGAAGGTGGTTTTGCTCCTAACTTAGATAGTGATGAAGATACAATCGAGCATATCCTTCAGGCTGTTAAGGATGCTGGATATGAGCCAGGTAAGGACTTCGTTATTGCTATGGACGCTGCTTCTTCAGAGTGGAAGTCAGAAAAAGGTATTGGTTTCTACAAGCAGCCTAAGTCTGGTAAGGAGTTCACATCTGATGAACTTATCGCTCACTGGGAGTCACTTTGTGAGAAATATCCTATCTACTCTATCGAAGATGGTCTCGATGAGGAAGATTGGGAAGGATGGCAGAAGATGACAGCTAAGCTTGGTGACAAGGTTCAGCTCGTTGGTGATGACTTATTCGTTACTAACGTTGAGCGTCTTGCAAAGGGTATCAGTCTTGGTGCTGGTAACTCAATCCTTATCAAGGTTAACCAGATTGGTTCAATCTCAGAGACACTTGAAGCTATTAAGATGGCTCATAAGGCTGGATATACAGCAGTTACTTCACACCGTTCAGGTGAGACAGAGGACGTTGTTATCGCTGACCTCGCTGTAGCTCTTAATACTCGTCAGATTAAGACAGGTGCTCCTTCAAGATCTGAGCGTGTAGCTAAGTACAATCAGCTTCTTAGAATCGAAGAGAAGCTTGGCGATGCTGCTAAGTTCCCTGGATTCGATGCATATAACATTAAGAAATAATTTTCTTAACTTGGGATTAAGTGTTTTTAAGGCTGAATAAGTCCTTTTGATTATGCTTTAATCCAGTGTTTTCAATCGAATATATAATGAATATTCAACAAGGTCTAAATCTTCATTGGTTTGGGCCTTGTTTTTGTTTTAAGAAACTATGATATTAGGTATATATATGGTCTATTTTTCTTGCACATAAGTAATAAATAGTATATAATTAGTACTAATTGTAACGTAATAAACGCGTATTATTAGTAGTGATTGTATTGCGAACAATACAAGTTTTTAAAACTTAATATATATTTTTTAAGAGAGGTAGTATTTATGAGTAAGACTAAGATTTTATCAATTACATTTGATGGAGATGATTTTGAGGATGTTTTAGGCGATGCGGGGGCTTTTGCGAGTCAGCTTAAGATTTCAGATAAGTCTAGAAGAAGATATATTCTTATTGTCGAAGAAACTATCTGTATGCTTAAAGAGGTTACTGGAAAAGAGAACATAAAGATTTCCTTTATTGAAGATGAGAAGGAAATCAAGGTCCGTTTGGAAACAGACGCATTTATGAACATGGAACTTAGGGATGAACTTCTTTCTTTGTCTAAGTCAGGAAAGAATGAGTCTGCTAAGGGAATTATGGGTAAGATTAGAGAAGCTTTTGAGCTTGCTTATATGATGCCTACATCAAATCCTGAGGATGTTTGGACAACATATGGTTCACCTGCGATGGTTAAAGGTATGCCAGGTAGTCCAATCGAAATGGAAATGGAAATGATGGATGTTATGTTCTGGTCGTTGGATAGATATAAAAATAAAATAGTTGAAGACGATGAAGAAGAAAGAGTAGAAGAGTGGGATGAGCTTGAAAAGTCTATCGTCGCTAATGTAACTGAAGACGTTAGAATTGGTATTAAAGCAAATCACGTTGTTATGGAAGCTATTTTAAAAAATGAATAATGAAATTAAGTGGAAGAAACCAGATACGCATTTATGTAATCAGATACTACATATCGATAGGAAAGATAAGTTTGTAGGAAGTGATTGCAGCGGCGTGAATCTGTTTTTGTTAAAAGATAAATATAATATTGAACTTGCAGAACTCGATTTATCGATTAAAGATGTGACTGGAATTAAGGTTTATCTTAGATATTATAAGGGGAAGGTTAAGAATAGACAGGGATATGGTTATCCGATCTTTGACTCTTTTTCAGATGATATTGAAAAAGCCTTGATTAAAGAGGTTTTGAAATTGCTTCTTGATGATTCTAAAAAGAATAATCGTTCGTTGAAGTTTTGTCTTTGTAGCGAAGAGCAATGCAAGAATTTAGATGAAGCAATTCATGAAATTTGTCCAGAAGAGAGTTTTTCATGGGTTTACTTTGCAGGAGATGCGGACTATATTTTAAATAAAAAAAGTTGGTCGCATTATGTTGGGAAGAAGTTTGCGAGTAAGCGAAATATGGTAAATACCTTTATTAGGAATAATCCTAATTGGTATTATGAGGAGCTTACTAAGGACAAGTTTTTTGAATATCAAAAAGAATATATGGAAATACTTTCGGGTGAATGGTTTGATAGCCATAATGTGGAAGTTGATGATATGCTGAAGGAGGAGAGGATTTCTCTTAAGCATATGCTTGATAATTTTAATGAGCTTATGCTTGTGGGCGGAATTCTTTATGCGGATAAGGATACTCCTGCGGCATTTATGATTGGCTCTAGAATTAATCAGGGTGTATATGATGCGCATTTTGAAAAGGGATTAGTTAAATATGTTTCAAATGGAGCATTCGTCCTTTTGAATAAGTGTTTTGCATCATCTGAATCACTTGAACAGTGTGAATATATTAATGTTGAAGAAGATATGGGGATTGAAGGTTTGAAGAATATGAAACTTTCATATCATCCTGAAATGATTTTAAAGAAATATTACGGAGGCCTTAGGGATGAGTAGAAGTGAGGCAGTTGTTTCGCTTGTAATGATTACATTTTTTGCGGCGATTCAATATGTGTTTCTTGAAAATGTTCCGGCAGACGTTTCGCAATTTGAATTCTTGTCAATAACTAATTTGATCGGTTTTATTCTAACCTTCATTTTGTTTTTTAACGAGCTTTTTAGGTTGAATAAAAGGCAGGTTGTTCAAAGTTTGATGCTTTCGGTATTTTTGTTTCTTTTCAATGTGTTTTTGTTGAAAGGAACAAGCGGAGTATCAGCTACAACAAGTGCGAGCGTTCTTTCTGCATACTTTTCATTTGTAATTGTTATTCAGTTTTTTATGACCAAAAAAGCTCCTAATGTGAATCATATTATTGGAGTGGTTATTGTTTTGCTTGGGCTTGGAATCTTTATGAAATTCCAATTCTCGGATTTACTTAATATGTCAGGTTTGTTTTTGTTGTTGGCAGATATTACTTTTGCGGCATATATTGTTGTTGCAGGTAAATTTGCAACCGATACAAATCCTGCTATTTTGGCCATGGGTCAGTTATTTTTTAACTTTATAATTTCAACTGCTTTTTATTTTGGAGAAGTATCTATTAAGCATACTGCGGTTGTGCTTCCTAAGGATCCTTTGTTTTGGGGTAGTGTAGTATTTATTAGTATCTTTATTCGAGGCTTTTATGGAATTGTGCAGATATATGCTCAGAGATATATAAATGCTTTTTACACATCGTTGATTTTCTCTACAGAGATTGTAATTACTGTATTTATGTCTCCTGTTCTTGCTATGGTTTTTGATACAAAGGGCGAGGAAATCACAGCTGTGAAGCTTGCTGGATCACTTGTTATTGTTGCAGGTGTATTAATTTCGGATGAAGTGATTTTTGATAAGATAGAAAGTAAGTATAAGGCGAAACGTCTTAAGAGTGGAAAGGAGAAGAGCAATGGAAAGCAAGAAAGCAACTAGAGATTTAACTAGCTATTTCATTATTGTTTGTATTTGTACTACTTGCTATTTCCTCATAGATATATTTTTGCTTAGTACCCATGTTTTAAAGTTTTCTGCCTTTGTTGGGATTAAAAATGTTTTGCCGATTATTCTTGGAATGTTTTATGGTCCTGTTGGGACAATTGGTTGTGTCCTTGGATGTGTCTTTACTCATTGTATTATAAATACGCCAGTCAACGATTTTTTGATAGAGATGATTTCTATTATTTTGGTTTCAAATTTGAGTTTCTTTATTTGGTATTTCAAAAAGAAAGATGATAGGATGAGTCTTAAGAAGAAGGCAGACTATTATAGATTTGGAATTATAGTTCTTTCAACTTCCATTATTTCTGCTTTGGTTGCATTGTTGTTAAAGGGAACACATGCAGCAGTAGAAGCTTTCTTTGGATATTTTGTTATGGGAATATTTATTGGTATTCCTATAATAATTATTGTTACAAGTGTTTTATGGGTTGAAAGATTATCCCCAAAATCAATTTCTTCTTATCCATATTTTGAGAGGATAATTGATTCTACACCAGAGTCTTTTATTGATTTTAATGAGCAACTTGAGCTTTTTGCTGCAAAATTACCTATGAAACGTTTGTTTGAAATTGAGAACTGTGTTGAAGAGGTTATGATTTTAGTTAAGGATAATGTTCCTGGATTTGAATTACGTGTTCGAGTGCAGATAGATGATAGTGTTTCGATTAGATTTTATTACCCTGGTGATAAATATAATCCGCTCCACTTCGAAAAGAATAGTGAGGTTGGAGAATCTTCTGGAATTAAGATGATTGCCTATAGAGCGCTTAGAGCTTCATATAGATATGTCAAGAGACATACAACAAATTACATACATATCGTTATGTAATAGGTTTATATATTCTGGGAAGGCTTAAAAAAATGACTTATGGTTTGAATTAAGAGTCCTTATGTAGGAGGTATGTATTTATGGCGAAAAATACAAGTATGAAAAGAGTGCCTATTTCGAATCGAATATTCACTATGACAATTACACTTGTTGTAGTCGCTGTTTTGATTGCTGGTGTTGTGGCCTTTGGTGGATATTATTTTGTTAATAGGAGTGTGAAAGATTCTAACGAAAAGCTTTCCGAAAAGATTATGAATTATAGTTCATTATCTCTTACGGAACAGTTGGAGCTTAATAAAAAGAATATTGCTTCTGATAAGGCTGAGTTTGCAGAGGCAAAGTTTGAAACCTATACAGATTATTTGGTTAATGCAAGCACTGCTATTCATGATTTGTATGTACATCGAGACAGTCTTCCTAAAAAAGAGGTTTTAAAGCCTAATAAGAAGAACGATGGTAAACTTGTTTTGCAGAGAACGTTAAATGATGAAAGTGTTACTCGTGAGGATGTTCTTGATGACCTTGAAATGTTTGGAAATATCGAAATAGTACTTAAAGGTATTATGGCAGGTGAGAAAGATAGAATTGCTACGATTTATTTCGGAACAGAAGATGGTTTATTAATCAGTTATGATAAGTATTCTGGAGACGCTAGTAGCGGTAAGGGTGAGACATATTATAAATTTAAAGAGAGAGATTGGTATAAGGATACTAAGAAAGAACAGAAGATGCTTTTCTCTGAGCCTTATGATGATTCATATAACAGAGGTTTGACTGTTACCGCGTCAGTTCCTTTGTATGATGAAAAAGATAAGTTTGTCGGCGTTCTTGGTATTGATGTTCTCGTTGCTGATATCAATAGTTCTATTATTTATATGGGTGAGGATGATTCTTCATATGCAATGCTTGTCAATGAAAAAGGTCAGGTTATTGCAGCACCTGGTATTTCGAGTTCAGAGGAAGAAATTGTTGATATTACAGAAAGAGATAAGGAAACAGATAAGATTATTGATGAATTAGTTTCTGATACGGTGGGTATTTCTAAAACAAAATCTGGAAATTATTACTCGCATGCACCTATTAAAAACGTTGGGTGGAATCTGGTAGTTTATACACCTGGAACCACAGTTACTGATAAGGTTGAATTGGTTGAAGGTATTATTACCGATAGTTCAAACGCGACCAGTGAAAGTCTTAATAATTTGATAAGAAGAGTCGTTATTTTATTTATTGTTTTCCTTGTTTTAATTATTGTTATATCTTTCTTTGTTAGTAGAGCATTTTCTAAGAAACTTACAAAACCTATTAAGAGCTTGCATGAAGATGTTAAAAAGATTTCCGAAGGAGACTTTAATGTTAAGGCTAAGGTTTTAGGTAATGACGAAATTGGTGATCTTGCATGGAACTTCAATTACATGACAAGGGCCATTAATGAATATATGGAGAACCTTAAAAAGGTTACTGCAGAAAAAGAGAGAATTGGAGCTGAGCTTAATGTCGCAACTCAAATTCAGGCGGATATGCTTCCTTCGATATTCCCTCCTTTCCCTGAAATCAAGGAATTTGACATATATGCTACAATGAACCCAGCTAAGGAAGTTGGTGGAGACTTCTACGACTTCTTCCTTGTTGATGATAATCACATCGCACTCGTTATGGCAGACGTTTCTGGAAAGGGAGTTCCTGCGGCGCTGTTCATGGTCATTGCTAAGACTCATATTAAGAATAGGACGATGATGGGTGGTACACCTTCAGAAATTCTTGCATATGTTAATGACCAGCTTTGTGAGGGTAATGAGGCTGAACTTTTCGTTACAGTTTGGCTGGGTATTATTGAGATTTCTACTGGTAAGGGAATTGCAGCGAATGCAGGTCATGAGCATCCTGTAATTAGGAGAGCTGGTGGAGATTATGAACTTGTGGTTTATAGACATTCACCTGCTGTTGCTACCATGGAAGGAATCAGATTTAGAGAGCATGAATTTGAAATCCATCCTGGTGATAGTCTTTATGTTTACACCGACGGTGTTCCAGAGGCTACGAATGCTGAGAATGTTCTATATGGAACTGATAGAATGTTGGATGTTCTCAATAATAGTAAGGATGTTGATTTGGAGGAGCGTTTGAAGCTTGTTAAGAAAGATATCGATAAATTTGTTGGTGACGCACCTCAGTTTGATGATATTACAATGTTAGGATTTGATTATTATGGTCCTAATGCTAAGAAAGAAGATTAGTAACTAAAGAGGTATTTATTTTATGTCAGAAATTGTAAATATATTGTTGCAGGCATTGCTTTTAATTGCTGGATTCGTTTTACTTGTTAAGGGAGCGGATGTCTTTGTTGATGGAGCGGCAGCAGTCGCTAAGAAGTTTGGAATTCCGGAGCTTGTTATTGGACTTACGATAGTGGCTTTTGGAACCAGTGCTCCTGAGGCGGCAGTTAGTATAACGGCTGCTTTTAAGGGGAATGCTGATATTTCTGTAGGAAATATTCTTGGAAGCAACATAATGAATGTTTTAGTTATTCTGGGAATAGCTACAATTATTACACCTCTTGTAGTTGCAAATTCAACTGTTAAGGTTGAACTTCCATTTATGATAGGAATTTCAGTATTATTTCCAGTTTTAGGATTTGATGGTAAAATTTCTAGGTTAGATGGTGGAATTTTATGGGTTGCATTTATTGCATATTTGGTTTATCTTTTTAAGATGACAAAGGATAATCCTGATGCGGAGGCTGATGAGAAGGAACTGCTTTCGGTTTGGAAGGCAATTATATTTATTCTTTTGGGAATGCTTATGATTGTTTTTGGAAGTCGATTTGTTGTTAGTTCTGCTTCAGACCTTGCTCGAATCTTTGGAATGAGTGAAAGATTCATTGGTTTAACGATTGTAGCCTTTGGAACTAGTCTTCCAGAGCTTGTTACTTCGGTAATTGCTGCGAAGAAGGGAAGTGCTGATATTGCCATTGGAAATATTGTAGGTAGCAATATATTCAATATTTTATTTGTTCTTGGTACTTCTTCATTGATTATTCCGATAGGATTTGCAGATAAATTCCTTTTTGATGCTGTTTTTGCGATTGGTTCAGCTGTTCTTTTATGGTTATGTTCTTTTAAGGATAAAAAACTACATCGCGCTTCGGGAGTTTTGATGCTTGTTTGTTACGTAGGATACTTTGTATATACACTATACAGAGACTAATTTTTAAAGATATATTTCAAGGAGGAAAAAACTATGGCATGTTTTATTGTACCTGCAGCAGAGGCGGTTATTGTTACAGCTGCAAGAAAAGTAATTGAAAGAAAAGAAAAGAAGGAAAATCTTCTTTCAGTAGAAGAGGGAAACACCACTGAGGTTGCTTTAGAGGAAGGTCATGTTGAGCATAATTTTTCTCATAAGATGAAATGGCTTTCAAATCTTCTTTGGGGAGGTTCTGTGCTTCTTGCATTTGAGCATTTTTGGCATGGTGAGATATCGCTTTTTGCTCCATTTTTGACGGCTGCAAGTAATGCTGCTGATACTAAAGTAATGCTTAATGAGATGGCTACGGTTGGAACTAGCATGGCTGTTCTAATTACAGCTACTTGGGGAGTTATGCTTGGTGTTAGTAAGGCACTTGAAAATAAAGCAAATAAAGAAGCAGATCCAGAGGAGGTTTAAAAATGACACTTTTAATTACTGTTTTTGCTGCTGCCATTGTTACAGGAATGTGGTATAAGAATGCTCCTAACGACTCTCTTAACTTGAATTTTTTAATGTGGCTTTATTGGGGTGCTTCACTTATGTGGTTTGTTGATGCAATCTTTGAATATGTTGAGCTTAGAGATGCATTCTTCACACCAGCAGTTGCAGATATGATTAATGATTCATTCTTAGGTCTTTCAGTAGTTGCCTTTGGTCTTGTACTTTGGGTAATTCAGTTGTTAGTTAAGGATCCTAAGGGTGTTTTAGTTAAGAAATCAAACACAGTTAAAAAAGAATCTGAGCAGAAATAAAAAACATAAAGTAGTATTTAATATAAAAGAGACCTTTTTTCAGGTCTCTTTTTTGGAGTGGTCTTTGGGATCACTCTTTTTTATTTATGGTAAGGCTCGTTTCTGCTTATTCTAAAAGCACGGTAGATTTGCTCGAGAAGGATTACTCTCATCATTTGATGTGGGAAGGTCATCTCAGAAAAACTTAGATGTGAGTTTGATTTTTCTATTACGGATTCATGGAGTCCTAGCGAACCACCTATAATAAAGCAGAGGTGATTTACTCCACGAACTGTTATTTTCTCAATTTCTTTTGAGAAGGCTACAGAAGAGTAGCTTTTTCCATTTATTTCTAGTGTGAAATTATATGCATCAGAAGGAATTTTTGATATGATTCTTGCTCCTTCTTTTTGCTTTATTTGGTTTTCTTCTTCTGCGCTTGCATTATCAGGAGTTGCCTCGTCTGCAACTTCTACTATGTTGAGTTTGCAATATCTATTTAATCTTTTGCTATATTCTTTTATGGCATCTATCCAATATTTTTCTTTAATTTTTCCTACACATATTATTGTGACTTTCATTTATATCCTCCAGGTTGAAGTGTTTCCTAATCTGACATACAAATTTAGGGAGTGGTTTAGAGTGTTTCCTAATCTGATATTCAGATTTCGGGAGTGGTTTAGAGTGAAATCAACGGTAATTTTCACTTAGTAGAATCATTATAATTGAGGGAGATGATATTTACAAATAAAAATATTATTTATAAAAATGACTTTTGGTCAAAATAATCTTGACTAATGGTCATTTTTGTACTAAGATGATTTAGAATAATTGAATGACCGATGGTCATTTTTGTATAGGAGGCGGAATAATGCTAAAAATAGCAAAATATATTGTTAAATACAGAGTAGTTATTTTGGTTTTAGCAGTTCTTTTACTTATTCCTTGTTCACTTGGATATCTGAAAACCAGGATTAATTATGATATCTTAAGTTACCTTCCAAATACGTTGGAGACCGTTAGTGGACAGGATACGATGGTAGAGGAGTTTGGAATGGGCGCATTTTCCATGGTTGTCGTGGAGGATATGCCTAAAAAAGATGTAGCTCAATTGGAAAAAGACCTTGAAGACATTGACCATGTTGCAGATGTCCTTTGGTATGATGATGCTCTTGATATTTCCATTCCAGAGGAGATGTTACCGAGTGACTTAAGGAAGGCATTCTTTAATGGCGATGCTACGATGATGGTTGCTCTCTTTGATGATACAACATCGGCAGATTCAACGATGGATGCAATCGAGGAGATGAGAAAGGTTGTTAAGAAGGATGTTTATATCAGCGGTATGTCTGCGGTTGTTACAGATATTAAGGAAATCGTTGAGAGTGAGATGTTTATCTATGTAGCGATTGCGGTTATCCTTACCTTGCTTATTCTTCTTTGCATTATGGATTCGTTTGCTACACCGGTTATTTTCCTTTTGAATATTGGAATGGCCGTTGTCTATAATATGGGTTCTAATTTCTTCCTGGATGATGTGTCCTATCTTACACAGGCACTTGCAGCGATAATGCAGCTTGCTTGTACAATGGATTATTCAATCTTCCTTTTAGATAGTTATCGTGAATATAAGGTTAAATACAATAATGACAAAGAGCGTTCGATGGCACATGCAGTTGCAAATACTTTTACTGCTGTTTCTGCGAGTTCCCTCACAACGGTTGCTGGTTTTGCGGCACTTCTTGCTATGACATTTAAACTTGGCGCAAACATCGGTATCGTTATGATGAAGGGTGTTGTTATTGGTGTTCTTTCAACAGTAATTGTTTTACCTGGACTTATCCTTATGTGTGACAGGTTAATTGAAAAAACTACGCATAAACCTCTTCTTGGAAACATGTCTAAGGTTTCTGGATTTATTGTTAAGCATAGATATGTTGCACTTTTGCTTTTTGGAATTATTATGGTTCCAGCAATTTATGGTGGAAGTCATTATAAGGTTTATTATAATATCGCAAAATCCCTTCCATCAGACCTTCCAAGTGCTGTTGCAAATGATCAGCTGGATGAGAAGTTTAATATGAGTACCATGCATATTGTTCTTTTGAAGGGCGATATGTCGGTGAAGAATAAAAATAAGCTTATGGAT
>JAILNN010000094.1 GCA_024691565.1 Lachnospiraceae bacterium
GTTGAAGAGAAGGTTGGAAATTATATGGTTTTCTTCCCTTCATATCAATTTCTTTCGGATGTGCTAGAGCACTTAGTTGACCGATTTGAGTCATATGAGATGGGAGAGGTGTCAAGTGAATTAGAGGGTGACTTGGAGAAAGGTGAAGAGGTTTCAAATTCATCTAAGGGAGCCTCATTAAATAAAAGTGAAGGGGTTGCTAATGCGTCAAAGAGAACCTCATATAGAAGAGGGTATGCTTCTAAATTAATGAAATATGTTTCTGAGGATACAGAGATTATTGTTCAGCAGAGGGATATGACAGAGGCTAAGAAACAGCAGTTTTTGAAGGAATTTGAAAGTAATGATAGTGGTTCTAAAGGCATCACAAGGATTGGAATGTGCGTTATCGGTGGAGTTTTTTCTGAGGGAATTGATTTGACTGGTGACAGGCTTATTGGTGTTATTATTGTTGGAACTGGTCTTCCGATGGTATGCACAGAGAATGAAATCTATAAGGATTATTTTGATAAAAAGAAAAATCAAGGTTTCCAATATGCCTATACATATCCTGGCATGAATAAGGTTACACAGGCGGGCGGACGCTTAATTAGGACGTCTACGGATACTGGTTTTATTCTCCTTTTGGATTCTAGGTTTTTAAATCGAGAGTATGATAATTTATTTCCACAGGAGTGGCTGCCTTACACGATTGTTAATAAAGGAAATGTGGGGAAGGCTGTGAAAGAGTTTTGGGATGGAATTGAAGGGGATGAGTAACAACGCCTCTTGACAAGAAAAGTGAATATACATATAATGTGCGGAAAGGCAACGAGGTCAACTTGTTGCCTTTTTTGCGTTTTGGTAGGAAAGTGCGAGCCGGGGAAATCATTACGTCGATTGGGCGTGAATCTTGCCAATCCCGCCGTAGAAAAAGCGAGCTGGGGGAAATATTACGTCGATTGGGCAGGAATCTTGCCAATCCCGCCGTAGAAAAAAGCTAGGAGGGGAAATTGTATGAATGAGAAGAAAATTAGGTATTTTATTTCGGTTGCGAAGGAGCAAAACCTACATAAATCTGCGAAAATTCTTGGCATTTCAAGTGCGGCTCTTAGTAAGCAGATTTCTGCCTTGGAAGAAGAGTGGGGATTTGAACTTTTCAAGAGGACGAATAAGGGGCTGATTCTTACACCTGCTGGAACATCGATGTATCGCGACATTGGGCATATTGTGAGGTTTTATAATGAGGCACTTTCGAAGGCGTTTGTGGAGAACTTGAAGAAAGAGCGAAGGATTAGAATTGGTGTTAACAGTATGGGTGGAAGTGCTATTCTACTTAATTTGCTGGAGAAAGTTCAGGAGGAAAACCCAGAGTTTATTTATGAGTTTGTGAATTATCAAATGTCTAAGGATGAGATTAAGCGTATTGTTAAGAATTTTGGCGAAAAGATGGATATTATGTTTAATGTATATGATAGTTCGATTCTTAACGAGCATTTTTGTCGTATGATTCAGGTGAGTGAACAGGCGCTTGCATGCGCAGTTCCGAGGAGACATAGGCTTAGTGGGAAGAGTTTGATTTCACTTGAGGATTTGAAGGGCGAGAAGTGTTTGCTTCTTAAGAATGCTGAGGATAATAAAGGTAATCTAATTGAGGAGAGACTTGATGAGCTGGGAATTGATGTTGAAGAATTTGATTGTTATGATGAGAATATGTTTAGTTATTCTGAAAAGAATAATCAGATTTTGTTTGCGCTTAGTTTTTGGCGGCCAATTAACCCATTGATTGAGATTATTCCCTTGGATTGGGACTGCATTGTGCCTATATGCCTATATTACAGCAAGGTCGCAAACACAGATACTTTGGAGTTTGTTAAGATATTGAAGCTATACACATAAAGAATTAAAAGATCGCAAACACAGATACTTTGGAGTTTGTTAAGGTATTGAAGTTATATACATAAAGAATTAAATCGAAAGTTTAAACACCTTAAAGTGCGGGTTTTGTCATAAAATCACGCACTTTAAAAAAATTTTTTAAATTTTTTTGTGTTAATTAAAATGGAAACAATGGTTGGGTTTAAAAAGTGGAAATTTATGATAATTGTTTTTGGTGTTAACTGGTGGGTTAACACCAGACGTAAATTTCCCCTAAAAACCGCGAAATTTTGAAAAAATAGGATTTGACAACATAAAAATGTTGTGCTATCATCTGCGTCAATCGATTGAGACAAAGGAGTCACCTTAGCTAATAAGGCGGCTCCTTTGTTTGTTTTATGGGCCCAAAGTTTTATTAAGCATTATTTGCAAAGTTTAAATAACAGGAGGGTTAGAATATGGAAAGAAATATGTTGACGAAATGGTTTCGAAAGAGATTGATGGCTGTAACGGTTACAACAGCCATGGCGGTTACATTAATTACTCCTATTGAGTCACAGGCGGCAATTACGACAGAAGTTACTGTTAGCAGGTCAGAAAGGCTTGCCCAGCCATCTAGTTCGCATAAGTTTGCGGCTAATGAGTTGGGTGTAGTAAACTTTCACCCTAAATGGGGAGATAAGAAAGCAAATATTGAAAGTATGTTGGATTATATTGATGATGCACATGAAGCTGGTGTAAAAATCCTGTTGTTCCCTGAAATGTGTGTTACAGGATATGTTTCATCAAGTAATCCTGAATCAGAAGACTATAAATGGGCGGTTTCTTCAGCAGAGACGAAGAGTGGTCCAACGGCGAAGACATTTGGTGAGGTAGCTGATAAATATGATATGTGGATTGTATACGGAGCCACAGAGAAAATTGAAGGTGATACTGAGCATGCATATAACTCAGCATTTGCTTGTTCTCCTGAAGGCGATGTTACAGCATATGAAAAGATTCATCCAGTTGAGGGTAGCTGGTGTACAGCTGGTGAAACTCCAGTGCTACTTGATGCAGGTGAATATGGAAAGATTGGTCTTAGTATTTGTTATGATACATATGCTACACCAGAGCTTGAGAGATACTATTCTGCGCAGGGTTGTAACCTCTTGCTTAACCCTACAGCTACATCTCGTGGATATAAATTAGATGATGATTCAGCTTGGGAATGGTACTATAAGAACCGAATTGAAAGTGCTTGTTCTCGTGAAGGATTTACAATGCTTAGTGCCGACTTAGTTGGTAAGGATGGCTTGAATGATAAATATACATTCCCAGGTGGTAGTGTAATCCTTAATGGTAGTGCTGCTTACTATGGTGGTACTACTGATGCAAATGGAAAGAGTAATGTCAAGGCAGATATCATTACTGGTAAAGAAGGACTTGTTACAAACGTTGTTGATTGTTCTACAAGGTCAAGCGGCGCATGTAGTAATAAGGACTTTAACCCAGAATTATATACCGAGTTATATAAGGAATTAGCTGATAAACAGGCTAATGGAGAGTCACTTAGCTATAGTTATTCAGGCGAAGGAAATCCTAGAGCCGCAGTTGTTAATATGACAGGTTATTGGGGAAATAAAGATAAGACACTTGATAAGATGATTGATTATATCGAGGAAGCTGCTGAAAAGGGTGTTGATATCTTAGTATTCCCTGAGACAGTTCTTTCAGGATATGGTTATGTTACACCTGATAAGGACCCATTCTATCATAAATATGGTGTTTCAATGCAGGTTGCAACAGCTGAAACAGTTCCTGGTAAGTCAAGTAACTTGTTATCTGAATATGCTAAGAAATATGATATGTATATCATCTATGGTATGACTCAGAAAGAAAAGAAATATAAGATGTATGAAGAAACTACCTATGGTAGTGAAAACAGAGGTAGCGTTGAAAAGGTTTATAATGCAGCTGCAATCCTTTATCCAGATGGAACAATTGATTCATATCAGAAGATTCATCGTGCTGGTGTTGAGGATCAGTGGTCAGTTTGTGGTACAGAGCCTAAGATTATCGATACTGAGTGGGGTAAGATTGGTGTAGATATCTGTCGTGATGGTCACTTCTATCCTGAACTTGGTCGTTACTACGCAGCGATGGGTTGTACAATGTTAATTCATCCTACAGCTACTACTGGTAATGCATGGTATCGTGAGTCTAGAATTGGTTCATATACTGATAGAGATTGCATGAATGCAATCACATGTAACTTACTTGGTGGTGATGGTATCTATGATCCAAGTGGAACATTTGATCCAACAGATGATGAAGGAAACTTTGATGAAGATGGAAACTTCATTGGTGGAGATGTAATTCCAGAAGCTATGGAATATGATCCTTCAAATGAATATTGGAGCTATTCAAGCTGGATTGGTAGCGGCGGAATCTTCAATAGTACAAGCTTGATTATTACAAAGGCAAGATCAAATGTTAGCTTAAATGGAACTGGTTCTGAATCTGAAACATATGCTAAGAATGGTTTAACTAGTCCTTTAGGTCTTGAGATTGCAGACATGGATATGAGTAGATCTGGTTTCTCAATTCGTGGATTTAATCCAGATTTATTCTCAAAGATGTATGATAAACTATCTGTTCTTTACAGAGGTGGTTATGAGTCAATATACGGTGATGGTGCAGTTAGTGAGCCTGTTACAATTAACTACAAGGATATGAAGGATGAAGCAACTCCAACACCTGTTGTTGAGACGACTACAGCTCCAGCGGTTTCAGAATCACCTGAACCTTCTGCTTCTCCGGAAGTATCAGAGGAACCAGA
>JAILNN010000160.1 GCA_024691565.1 Lachnospiraceae bacterium
AACATAAATCATTAAAAAAATAATAGAAAGTAACACTCATTACAGCCTTACTTTCTATTATGCAATTACTATAAACCTCTTATTATCATATTAAACTCATCATAAACCTTACATAATAGTATACAAGGTAATAACCAAACCACATTGATATAAGAATTCCTGCTGACAGGTATGGTCCCATCGCTAGCTTATGCTCTGCTTTAAAAAACTTCATTCTGATTGGATGAATAATTACACATAAAAGGCAGCCTACAATCAGTGCCGCAACAATATAATACCATCCAAGGAATAAGCCCGCAGCAGCCATTAACTTAATATCACCGCCGCCCATTCCTTTTCCTTTAGTTACTAAAAATGCGATATATAAAGGCACTGACACAATAAAGAAACCTATAAGAGCATCACTCCACTTAAGCGTTTCTCCCTGCAAAAAGCTCATTCCAAAATGCGCCAGATTTATCTCTTCTTGTGTTGCCCCCGCAGAAATAGTTACAGTTGGATTTATTACAGTCATTGCAATTGAATAAACCACCTTTATTATTCCCATACAGAAAATAAAAACATTTATTCCAAATGGGATTTCCATGGTTCTAGCATCTATAACACTAAGTGCTAAGAGCGCTGAAATTACAAGCATATCCAAGATTGAAAGAACATTTAAACCTTTTATCAAGGCTGTAAGAACAAAAAGCACGCCTGTTACTGCCTCAACAATTGGATATTGCGCAGATATTTTTGCCTTACACTTACGACATTTTCCTCCTAGAAATAACCAGGAAAAAAGTGGCACTAAATCAAACCACGCAAGCTGATAACCACAGCTCATGCAATGACTTCTTTTACTTACAATCGTTTCATGGATAGGTGTTCTTAAAATAACAACATTTAAAAAGCTTCCGATTATTGTTCCATATAAAAATATTAATACATAGAACATTATCTTAAATCCTATCGGTAAAAATTCCATTCTTTTATTGCCCCCTCATATAACAAATTTATTCTTAAAGCATCTCTTGCCCTCATAATATTATATATTAATGTGCCTAAAATTGCAAGAAATATTAGTATTTATCCTCATATTTACATCAATTTATCCTTTTTAAAAACAAATCTTCTCTGCACATTGTAACTAAATACAAACAACACTATTTCCACAAAAATCTTAGCTATCCACAATGGAACTCCGATTCTAATATTTAACAAATCTAACATAATATAATTCATCGCTAAAATCATTACTGCTAATATATAATATTTGACCATAGAATTTTTATCATTTCTGTTTTTAAACACGATATATTTATTAATACAGTAATTCATCAAGCTACTTATTATTCTCGCCGATAAAACTGACATAAATAACAGCTTTTCCTCTTCAGATATCCCTTTCCCATATAAGGCATTAAATACAAAAAGCATAATATAATCTACAAAAAAAGCAATAAGTGAGGATGCCGAAAACTTTAACAGTCTTTTATAGATAAGCGCCGAATCTCTAATTACCCTAAAATGCGAGGTCTTATTTCCTTCTAAATATACTGTTTCAATTGTTATTTCCTTTATTTCTATCTTTTTACGTGCTACATCAAGTAGCATATTCATTTCATATTCGTATCTATCACCCTCAACCTCTAACATAAAAGGTATAAGTTTACTATTAAAAGCCCTAAGCCCTGTTTGAGTATCCCTCACTTTAACTCCGCTAGCACCTGCAAATATCAATCTGGTAATTGAATTACCGAACTTAGATCTAAATGGTACATTCTTATCTAATTCCCTGCTTCCTAATATTAGGGCATCACTATTATCCACGAAGGAATTTACAACCTTAACTATATCAGAGGTTAGATGCTGTCCGTCAGCATCTACCGTAACGATTCCTTTTATACTCTTTCCACCATCTATATCCTGCTGCACCCTCTTCAAGGCTGTTTTTATTGCAGCTCCTTTGCCTTTATTGACATCATGCCTAATAAATTTCACATAGTCAGGAATTCTTTTAAAAACTCTTTCAAATTCCTCTCTTTGACTCTCATTCTCAGCCCCCATATAGCTTCCATCATCTACAATATACAAGTATTTAAATCCTGAAGCCTGTATCCCTTCTATTACCTTTAATATATTACAATCAGGACAAAAGACAGGAATAATTACTGCAATATCACCTATTGATAAATCATTCATACTTTCTCCTCAATTAATAAACAAAGCAGGCATCGATACTCCACAATATAATGCCTGCCTTATTTATTTTTTATTATCATTCTTTTTTAT
>JAILNN010000185.1 GCA_024691565.1 Lachnospiraceae bacterium
AGAAAGATGGTGGTTAAATGGCAAAAAAGTTACAAAGAAAATTTATAATAATTGCAACACTGGCAGTATTTGTTGTGTTGGTGCTTGTTATTACTCCAATAGATATTTATGTATACGGAAATACGGTTACAAGGTTGCATAGTATTGCCACCTTTCTTGTTGAGTCCAAGGGACAAATGCCTGAATATGATGAAAAAGAAGATGATTTTAGCCAGTTTAATTTGAATTTGGAAACTAGAAATGAAATACGTTTCTTTAGTTTGGTGATTTCAGATGATAATACCATTAAAGAAGTAAATATGGGACGAATTGCTGCCGTTACTGATGAGGCGGCTAAGGAATGGGCTGTTGATCTTTTGGAAGATGATAGTCATAAAAATTTTTTAAATAAGGACGAAGGAATTCTAAAAAAAGGCGAATATAAATATTATTACATGATTAATGATTATGAGGAGGACAGCAAAATAGCAGTATTTATTGACTGCACAAGCCGAATTGAAAATGCGGAATTAATAATTAAGTTCTCTTTTGCGATAGGTATTTTGTCAATTTTTGTTTTTGTGCTTCTGATTAGGATATTCTCAAGAAGGGCGATGAGATCGTTTGTTGAAAACTATGAAAAACAAAAGACATTTATTACAAATGCGAGTCATGAGTTAAAAACACCGTTGGCGGTAATTTCTGCCAATACTGAGGTGGTTGAAATGACGGCAGGTGAAAGCGAGTGGACGCAAAGTATCAAGAACCAGGTCCAGAGAATGACTGGGCTTATTAATGATTTAGTGACTCTAGCAAAGGCAGATGAGGAGAGAGAAGTAATTGTCGAAGAGTTTGATTTTTCGGCAGTTGTAAATGAGCATGCATCTGCATTTAAGACGGTCATTGAAAATGATGGTAAGAAATTAGAAACATCAATTCAAGAAGAAGTTATAGTTAAGGGTGATAAAAAAGGTCTAAATGAAGTCGTTTCGGTTCTAATTGACAATGCAAATAAGTATTGCGATGAGGGCGGAAATATCAAAGTAAATCTAAAGAAAAAAGGTAAGAGGGCACTTCTAGAAGTGACAAATTCGTTTGCAGACGGAGAAAATGTTGATTACAAGAAGTTCTTTGATAGATTCTATCGTCAGGATGAATCACATAATAGTGAGAAGAAAGGCTATGGAATTGGATTATCACTAGCACAAAGTATTGTAAACTCCAATAAAGGAAAAATAAGCGTATCATATTCAGGCGGAGAAATAACATTTGCGGTGCTTCTGTAGGTGTTAAGTATGTGTTTCATATATGTTACGCATGTGTAGCCACGGTGTTTTTCGGGGGAGTTAGCTTGATTTAGAAGGGTATCAGCAGAAATCCAAATACTGAAAATAATTATAAATGACTTTTAATATTTTCAAAATTGCTAATTGGCAAAATCCTATTTTGGGTGTAATATATGCTCAGAATAGGATTTTTATACTAACGGAGGTTATTGTTATGAATATAAATGGTGATTTGCCGCAAACAGTTAATATCAGAGATGAACAAGGCAATATAAAAATTATGCCATATAAGGAATTAAAGCAACACGAAGAATATATCATAAAAGACAATATAGAGTATGGCTACATGCATGGAGAATATACTGATGCTGAAATCAAAGAATACGAGAAACAA
Source organism: Lachnospiraceae bacterium (assembly GCA_024691565.1). GTDB lineage: Bacteria > Bacillota > Clostridia > Lachnospirales > Lachnospiraceae > JAEEJA01. The sequence goes on from JAILNN010000185.1 coordinate 1,660, forward strand.
GCCAGAAACGAATGGAAAGACTTAAAAAATAAATTAAGGAACAATCCAGAACTACTATTGACTTTAGATAAAACAACAGAACGATATGTGCCTTATAGTAAAGATTCAAATATCATCTCATTTCCAATACAATAAAGGTGGTGGTTATCATGTATAAGTTATCTGAATTTACGAAACAGATGTATCGGGCTGGCGAAATAAAAGATATTTTAGGCGTTACTCTGCAAACCTTACATAATTATGATAGAGATGGCATCATAAGATTTGACAGGACAGAAGGCGGTCACAGGATTGTAAGCAAAGAAGAGCTGATAAAATATCTTGATAAAAAAGGACTTCTGGTAAATGACCTTGCTATAGAAAAAAAAGATGTCGTCTATGCGAGAGTGTCAAGTGGTGAACAGAAAACAAAAGGTGACCTTGATAGACAGGCGCTTGCAGTTTTAGAAGGTTTTAGCGGTCAGATAAAGAATCCTATTATATTAAAAGAAGTTGGTTCAGGATTAAATGATAAGCGTAAACTTTTATTAAAATTGATAGATATGGTTTTAAATAACGAAGTAAACGCTATTTATATCACATATCGTGACAGGCTTACAAGATTCGGCTTTCATTATATTGAAAAGATATGTGACAGTAAAGGTGTTGAAATACACATATTACATAACGAGAGAGAAGAAGATGTAAATAAGG
>JAILNN010000219.1 GCA_024691565.1 Lachnospiraceae bacterium
TAAAAAGAAAAAGAGCTATTATGTAAGAGTAAGAGCTTATAAGATAGTTGATGGAAAGAAAGTCTTTGGAAATTGGAGCGTTGTCAAGAGAGTGAAGATTAGGAAATAGGTCAATTAGATTTAAATCTGGGGCTTGAGTTGACTCAAAATCAAAAAATCGCAAAATAAGTCAAAAAACTATAAAAAAAGGTTGACTCAAAATCAATAAATTTGATAATGAGTCAACCTTTTAATGTTTAGCCTTAAATCTTAAACTCAGCCCTAAATCTTACTTTGTCTTCACAGACTTTACCTTGCTCCAAGTGCTTGATACTCCGCCTTCTCCCTTTACACGTACCCTTACGTAGTATTTCTTTTTGGATTTTAATTTCTTTATTGTAATCTTAGTTTTCTTTACTGATTTTATGTTTTTAACTGTAGTCTTTTTCTTTTTGAATTTCTTGCTTGTGCTACATGCAACTTTGTAGCCAGTCGCATTTTTTGTAACCTTTTTCCACTTAACAAATATTGCTTTTTTCTTGCCTTTTAATTTCTTGATTTTTGTCTTGGAAGGCTTAATTTTATTTGTGCTTTCGACTGAAGTATTGCTTGCTACAGCTGAAGTGGTGCTGGCTTTGATTGTGCTACCACTTGCAGTACTAGTTGCTTGTGTTGAAGGATTTGCACTTGCAATAGGATCTCCAGTTGAAGAAGAATCACTAGTTGAGGAAGGATCACTTGTTGCAGAAGGATCACTAGTTGAGGAAGGATCCTCAGTTGCGTCTGGATCATTGGTTACAGCTGGTCCTGATGTTGCTTCTGGATTTTCTGTTGAGTCATCCTTCATAGTTAAAATTGGGAATGATTCATTTTCTGCTTTTGTTACGCCTGTTCCAGTGTAATTACATACATATACTTCGCTGTAATTATTGGTTAAGCCTATTGTGTGCGGTCCGTCGCTTACAGTTATATTTAATTGTCCGTTAGCATCTGTTATTGCATTTTGAGCCTCGCCATCATCGACATAATATGAAATCTCTGTATTTGCAAGAGGGTCATTGTTTTCATCATTTACGCAAATATGGACATCATAGTCCTTTGCTACATAATCGCTTTTCATAATTATTCTGTTATCAGTTATTGGAATATTTAGCTCTTTGGTCCCATTTTCTGAATATCTTCTTAGGCCTTCAGCAAATACCTTATCTGTCACATCACTCTCGATAATTAATGGAATTTTATCATCTGTGAGCATTGTATAATTATTGCCACCTGCATTTAAAAATGTATTTGCAGCTAATATAATACTTTTGGTTTCGTCGTTTCTGTCAAGAGGTTCTGACTCTCCATCTATTGTTAATGATACAATTTTATCGCCATCTTCTTTGCCTGGCTCGAATACTACATTAAAACCTGAAATCTGTAGAAAACCTCCGTTTTTAGCATCAATAAGTGTATCATCTGCATCTTTTGCATATATATGGCCTGTTTCAGGGTCTTGATAATCGACAGATTCAAGTGATAATTCCATCATTTCATATAAAACTTTTGGAGATATACATTTGTATGAAAGGGTATTTGAAAATGGCATAACTTCAAGAATTGATTTATAGTTGATGTCACCTTGCATACTTGATCTTATGCCACCACCATTTTCAACAGCAACAACAGGAAGATCCTTATATTCGCCACTAAGTGCGCCATTTTCTTGGAGTTCTTCGCCAGATTCTCTGTAAATGTCGGTTATGAAATCTCCAAGGTTTGTTTCTGTGAATCTGCATTCCTGACGGCCTCCTGGGTATGTTGCGATTGTTCCCCAAAGAGCGTGCTTTGTGGAGGCTATTTTTGCATTTGTTTCGGCATCTATTGTACTAGAGATATTTTCATAGCATTCTAAAACCTGCTCATCTTCTTTGACGTCTTCTAAGTCTTCGGAATTAAGTAATTCAGTGCTTTCTATGGTAACATTGTCGTTTTCGTATTTCATTACCACTTCTCCGAGATTTTCAAGATAGCAACCTGTTTGAACTATCTGTACACCGTTGATTACACTATCTTCAATAGTATGACTATGGGCATCTATAATTAAATCTAAATCTTTGGCATAATCGTCAAGTCCGTTTGCAATATCCTCAGAGGTTAGTAGGGTTTCACCGCTGTTTCCAACATGTGCAAGGCATATAATTACATCTGCACCTTCTGAATCAAGTTCCTTTATCTGCTCTTTTGCAACTTGAAGTTCATCTCTAAAGGTAAGTCCTTTAGTGTTATTTGGATTTACGTCCGTCTCTGTTTCTACAGTTGTTAGGCCAAAGACACCGACTTGTACACCATCAACGTCGAATATTGTATTGCAACCGTTATTTTCATTAGAGCCATTATTGAAGGTACCCTTAAAAAATGGCTCATTATCACTATTTAATACATTTGCTGAGAGTATTGGGAAATTAGTGATAGATGAATTTTTTAGTATCTGCTCTTGTGAATAATCAAACTCATGATTTCCCGCGCACATTGCGTCGTAGCCAGCTAAATTCATAAGGTCAAGCGCGTATTCTCCACTTGAAATTGTCGTAAGAATTGTTCCTTGTGTTGCATCTCCAGCATCCAATAAAAGGGAGTTTTCGGTTGTTTTTCTTAATGTAGCGACCTTCGCTAGTCCGATTCCTTCCATTTGACGACCATGAATATCATTTGTATGGAAAATTGTTATGGTAACAGCATCATCAGCAGCACTTACCGTAACACTCTCCAAAGGTGAAACCATGGAAACTACCATGACTAAAGATACAAAAATACTAGTTAATCTTTTTTTTATTATGCTTTTCATAATTGCCTCCTGTTAAAATTAATTAGATCTTGTTTAAAGCAATAGAACTGTTAAGTAATGTTATTTTATAATGAATTGAAATTTCTGTAAAGTATTCATGAGTTATGTATTTGTTGGTGTAGGAGAATTATATTGTAGAACTTAAAGTTGAGCCATATAGCTAATTATGTTATTATATTTCTATGATTTTTGTGGGAAAGTAAATTTTAAACTAGGAGACGTATGGCCCATGGAGTAAGGTAAAAAAGGTTAAGGTTAAGAAGTAGGTGAAAGAATTAGGCGGAAAACTTGGCGAAAGCATTAGGCGTTTAAAAATATGTTAAGTCGAGATGCCTGAAATTTTGATAAAGAGTTAGTATAACGAGAAGTAAATATAATTGCTTGACTAAGCCGTACGGCGTATTGTATAATTCAAATATACAAATACAGTCGTACGGCTTATTTTTGGTTAAGATGATTTAATTGGTTCGTACGACTAATTTCACTTGTAAATATGAAAAACTGGAAAGGAGAATGTTCAATTTCCAATAATAAATAGGATAATTGGATTATATGCTTATTATGAAAATTATGAATCCATCGGACTTTGGATGTGTTATCAGAGAGAGGAGAAAGGAACTTGGTTATACTCAGAAGTATATTTCGGAGTTTACTGGACTTTCGGTTAGTTTTATTTCAGATGTGGAGAATGGTAAAAGTACGGTTGAGATAGGCAAGGCTTTTGAGCTTGCAAAACTTCTCGGCCTTAATATAGAGATAAACGAAAGGGGAGATTAAATGATTTATTTGAATGTATATATTGAAATACTTGGTAAGCAGGTGAAGGTTGGTAAAATTACTGGTGATGATTATTCAGATGCTTGTTTTAAGTATGATGAGGAATATATGGAGGCTGATTATGGGGAGCCGATTTCTATTTCTTTACCTTTTAGGAAGGATAGTTTTTCGCCTGAACAAACTAGAAGTTATTTTGAAAGTTTGTTGCCGGAGGGGTTTTCTAGACGTGCTGTTGCCGGATGGGCGAAGGTTGACGAGGGGGATTATATTACCATTCTTAAGGTTCTTGGAAGTGAGTGTTTAGGAGCAGTTAGAATTGACGACAGTGACCTTGCAAATTCAAAGCAGGCTAATTCTAAGAATGCAGACCCAAAACTTGATAATCCAAAACTTGATAATTCAAATCTTGCTAATCCCAAACAGTCTAACCAAAAGAATTACGTGAAATTATCCCTTGCTGAAGTGAAGGCTCTTGCTGCTGAGGGGGCTACAAAGTCTACCAGTATTTTGATGGAGACTCATTTATCTTTAACGGGGGCTTCTGGAAAAGTTGGTCTTTTTTATGATTCTGAAAATGACACGTGGTATTTACCTAAGGGGGAGGCGCCTAGTTCACATATAGTTAAACAAAGTCATGTTAGGTTGGAGAAGATTATTTTAAATGAGCAGCTTTGTATGCTTACTGCCAAGAATTGTGATATGAATGTTTGCGATTCGTTTATTATTAATCTTGGCAAGGGTAAGGATGAAGAAGTGTTATATGCGACGCAGAGATATGATAGATTATTAGGACAGGGAGAAATTGTGGAAGGGCTTATATCGCCTATTAGATTGCATCAGGAGGATTTTGCTCAGGCCCTCGGAATTAAACCTGCCGACAAATATGAAAAGGAAAAGTCGGGATATTTAGGGAAGATGTTTGGATTAATCCAGAACTATTCTTCTAATCCAATTGAAGATAAAAAAAGACTGCTTGAATCTGTGATTTTTAGTTTTTTGATTGGTAATACAGATTGTCATGTCAAAAATTTTTCGCTTTTATATAGCAAGGATTTGAAGAGTGTGAGATTGTCTCCTGCATATGATATTGTTGCAACACAGGTTTATCATTCTACTCCTGAGATGTCATTTTATATTGGAAATGAAGTTGATATAAATCGCATTAATAGAAGTAGTTTTGTGGATTCGGCCTATGAATTAGGCTTAGGTAGGGGGATGGTTGAGAAGACTTTTGACAATATGGCGATGAAATTTGAGGATGCTTTAACAAGTGCAGCAAAAGAATTGAAACAAATGGGATATAAGGATGCTATAAAAATAAAGAAAAGTATTTTGGAAACTGGTGGTTTTCATCATATATAAGACATAAAAATTATAAGACATAAAAATATACTTGTTAATGATAGTAATGCATATTATACTAGTTGTTATATGAGAAACTTGTTAATTTATAT
>JAILNN010000241.1 GCA_024691565.1 Lachnospiraceae bacterium
AAGTTCAATATCATTCTTTTCACCAAGAATTCTAGAAATTGTCTCCTTAAGCATATCAAGACCAGACTTAATAATAACAACTGAAATAATCGCGCCGAGCCAAGCCTCTAAAGACACATGGAAAACCAAGAAAATTCCTGCTGCAACCAAGGTAGATGCTGAAATAACTGAATCAAGAGTTGCATCCTCACCAGAATTAATAAGAGAATCTGAATTAACCTTAACACCAACACTCTTTACAAATCTTCCTAGAACAATTTTTACTACAACGGCAACTGCCACAATAATAAGAGAAACTGCATTATAATCCGGTGTCTCTGGGCTAATAATCTTTTTCACAGACTCTACCAATGAAGTAACACCCGCATATAAAACGATAACTGAAATAATCATCGCACTCAAATATTCAATTCTTCCATAACCAAAGGGATGTTTTTTATCGGGCTCCTTAGATGCAAGACGAGTACCTACAATAGTAATTAACGAACTTCCAGCATCAGATATATTATTAACCGCATCCATTACGATAGCGATTGAATGTGTAAATAGTCCAATAACCGCTTTGAATGCTGCAAGAAGAACATTCGCAACAATTCCAATAATACTGGTTTTAATAATTGTTTTTTCTCTTGAATTATCAACCACCTCTGTTTTACTCATATCCTTAAACTTATCCATCTGAATTCTCCAATCTGACTTTTAACCTTTTTCTAAAAACTTTAGATAATAATTTATCAGTAATTACATAAAAATGTCAATGTTTTCAACAAAAAAAAGCATCCAAATGCCTTTATTATTATAAGTTTACATTTAGATGCTTTTTATATACAATTTCTATTTTTATATATTAGAACATTAAATCTTAGGTCCTTCAGCTTTCTTAGGCTTATTTGTTTTTTTCGAACTAGCCTTCTTACTATCTTCGATGCTCTTATTCTTGTCATTTAAACCTTTGACGAAATTCACAGAATTTCCTTCTCCTAATAAACCAAGCATTTCAGCTGTATCACTTGCTCCTAATTTACCAACCTGTTTCTTAAATCTAGAATCCTTTTCAGGTCCCTTTTCCATCAACTTATCAATCACATCGTGAGGAACATCCTGAAGTCTCTTAGTCTCATCAACCTTATTTTTAGAACCTCTTGTCATTCCATCCAATAGTAAATACTCTGCAATCAAGTTTTTACTTTCCTTAAGCTTATCATCGGTATTTATATCATACTTAATTTTTCTTTCAAGAGATTCCTTTAAATCAGTAGCCTTATTTTCAAGCTCCTTCATGCGTGCGCCAATAGTATTTCCATATAATAAGTCTTCCAATTGATCATTGTTATTATTCTTATTCTTTGAAGAAAAAAGCCTCATGGAATCAACCATTTCTCCACCATGACCTTTTGTAACCTTCTTAAAAATTTCATCATCTATTGCAACACCTCTAATGTCCATTAGTTCGATGTTTTGCTTGATTGTAATATTCTTAACTGGAATAGCCTTTTCTAAGCTATCAGCATCTCCTCTCTTAGCTTTTACAAGATCTCTAATCTCCATGATTTCAAGCATAATATCAACCTTTGTAGATTTTTCCTCTCTCATGGTTTTTTCATGCTTATTCATTTCCCTTCCATATCCTTTAGAACGGTCATAATCTTCTCTACTTGTAATAGCCTCAAGTCTGTTATATTCTTTTTTAGCTCTATTATACTTAGAATTACATGTCTTTGCCTGACTCTGCAAGATTTCAATTCTCTCCTTTGCAGTAGGCATATATCTCTCTATGATAGGTTCATTTGCCAAAGTACCAGCCTTAACATTTTTAAGATAATCCTTGAACATATCATCAAGTCCACCACCATGACCTTTAACGGCTACTCTCACAAATTTATTGAATTTTTCATCATCCGCCATAAGAGATTCACGAAAATAACCAAAGTTATAACTATTGCTTAAACGCTCAACTGTATCTGCAACCTGATCATCTGTAACGTTTGTATTAACAAGTCTTGTCTTGCTTCCTCTAACAGAATTAGCAATCATTCTGGCTGCCATAATCTTTAAGCAACTATCAAATAATTCTTCCTTAGATTTTCCTTCTCTTCTAGTAAGATTCATCCTCTGAATACTTTTAATATATCTAGATGCACTAATATCTCCAATAGGCTTAATTAAATCATCTTCCTTAATAACCTTATCCTTGTTCTCATCGCCAATATCTATCTTTATATTGTTATTATCATCTTCTTCAAATGAATTTTCAGGAACTGGTTTCTTATCATCTTCATATGATTTTTCAGAAACTGACTTCTTATCATCCTCATATGAATTTTCAAGTTCTGACTTCTTATCATCCTCATTCTTGTCATTTTTATTATCCTCAGAGATTACTTTATTCTCTGACTCAGATTTATTATCGATTTCGATTTCTTCATCGTCATCAATATTTTTAAACTCAAAACTTTTTTCTCTTTCATCATCTCTTTCACTACCATCTGACTCAGAAATATCATCCCTTAAATCTTCATCATCTTCTCTATATTTGTATTTTTCCACATAATCATTATCATATTCTATTTTGCATCCACATACATTATTTATAACATCTATATTATCAGCAAATTTGCGTATTACATTCATGTCTAGAAACTCCATCACTGACATGAGTATTGTTTTATCAGAATTCTTAGCCTTCGAATTAAAGAATACTTGTAATTCGTCAAGTTTCTTTAAACTCTTATTAAGAGTTTTATCATCACTTTGATAATACGCTAAGTCTTTAACTACATCTTTAAACTTATTTAAGTTTTCCTTTATTTTCTTTGCATTTCCAAATGGACTTAAATCATTATAATCCTTATATAGAATTTCAGATTCAATTCCATATTGAATATTATAATACAACTGTGGATCAAGCGCCTCATGTGTCCTTGCCACCTCATCACGATTCTTTTTAAATTGCTCTACACTAACAACTGGCATATCTTTTTCCTCCTATTCAATCAAGTATTTTTATCAATAAGTCTTTTAGTTTTTTATATTGTAGGGGCATTATAACAGACCATATATAACAAAACTGTAACACACAAAAAAGACGCAAGCCATATACTCAAAGCTTGCGCCCAACGTGTACGCTGTTGTATATGCTCCCTAAATGTGTGAGGTGTCTGTCCACTCGCAAGTGGCTCTGGAAGCGCTAAACTAACATATCCTGCTCATTTGGTGCTCGTTTTTCAGAATAAAGAATTTCATTACTCATAATATACACATCTATAGGTAAAATTCTTTGGATTTTTTAATGCCACCGAAAAAAGTTCCTCATCTGCAGCAAAGTCATAGACACTCATACATTTCGTATCCTTTGTTGCAGCTCCCCATCCAATCATATATGTCTCATCATGTAATTTCTGTGCATCTCCACAAGCTTCACTAAACTTACCATCTATTTCATAAGAGCAAAAATCACTTAAAGACATTTTCTCTGTATCTAATTTATATGAACAAATACGTGTTTTTTTGTTTTTATTTCCATTATCAAATATCGTTATATAATCATCGTCAATAGTTGCATAATGCTGGCATGAAGACTTTTGGTCTTCACTCAAACCAAATTCATCTCCTGAGCCTGACAACTTCCATTTAATTTGATCTTTATCCTTACTACGATCCAAAGAAAGAATAGAATTAATATGACGAAATGAACATATCAAATCACCATTTTCGTCTAAACGCATGGAATTAAAATGAATGCAATCAGGCACATCTGTTTTTTCATTTGCATAATCATTCGCAGTCTCTGATGCATCCGTTACAGTCATCGAATACAGCTCAGGATAATCACTGCTCTTCCAATCCCAAATAACTTCCCCATTATCAACTTCCTGTAAATATGAATATACAACACTTGAACCATCTGGATAGTCTGGAACATTATCCACTGTCTCCTTTATGTATCCAGAAAGAATATAATGATCAAGATCTATCATTAGAAAATCATGTCCATCAAGCGGATGACCTTTAGATACGGTATCCGATTCTTCAAACGTAATTCTCTTAATTTCGTTAAAGTTTTCATCAAGAATAACTCGTTCTCCAGGTGCAAATCCTTCTAGTCCGTAGTTGTCATAGGTACCAGTCTGGTCATGATAGCTATAATATGTTTTTCCATCAACTTCATGTTTCTTAAAATCCCACCAACCAGTCTGCATCCCTTCTTTAGGCTGTTCTTCATGCTTAGACCAGACGATATTACCCTCGCCATCCAGCATAATAATATTACGACTATAAACAAAAGATAAATAAAAATTACCTGGTAAATCCGTTTTACCATTCACCGAAAATTCCGGTAAGTTATCAGTCACAACCGACTTCTTTTCTCCCTTACAAGCCGTCATAGATAACACAATAGCTACTGAAAGTAGCAAACTAAAAATTCTTTTCATTCTTTTCATTTTATTCAATTTTCCCCTTTTCTTTTTCATCTTCTTCCTTTGTACTCTATGCAAAGCATGGTTAAATCATCAAACTGCTCAGCTTCTTTAACGAAACTATCTACATCGGCACGAACATTTTTAAGTATCTGCTCCGGCGAAGCGTCAGGAGCAATGTTCAATGCATTAATCATACGCTCGGTACCATACATCTCGTTTTCTGAATTAGTAGCTTCAGCCACACCATCAGTATATACAAACAATTTGCTGCCTGGCTGCATCTGTATCTCTTGCTCTTTATAGCTCATACCTTCCATGCCACCGATTACAAAGCCGTGCTTGTCATTGAATAACTCAAATTCACCACCCGGCTGTCTGATTGTAGGGTATTCATGCCCCGCATTTGCCATAGTCAGCTTTCCTGTGGGCAATTCAAGGATACCCAACCATACCGTGACAAACATTTCCGCTTCGTTGTTGGAACAGATTGAATCATTGGTTCTTTTCAAAACTTCTGCAGGAGAATATCCCATAATCGCAACGCTTTGCAAGATAATCTTGCTCGCCATCATAAAAAGCGCCGCCGGGACGCCCTTTCCGGACACATCCGCAATAACCATGCCCAGATGGTCATCATCAATTAAAAAGTAGTCATAAAAGTCACCGCCAACCTCTTTAGCAGGATCCATGCTCGCATAAATGTCAAATTCACTGCGCATCGGAAAGGCAGGGAAGATATGTGGCAACATAGATGTCTGGATATTCGTAGCAAGTGATAACTCTGTACCAATACGAGTAGCATCCGTCCGCTGTTGCTCGTACTTCATAACCAAATCCTGCATAATCACACCGGACATATAAACCGCTGCACCGATAGTTACCAGTATGATAAATTGCACATCACGGATAAATACCTGTATAACTATTGCAATAACAGGCGCAATAATATAAATCCAGAAAGCAATTCGTGTTTGACGTCTGAACCTGTCCTTCCACCGTAACATAAGCCCCGTGTCTATCAACAACATAAATAAGTGTGCCAGATTTGACAATATATATCCAGGTGCACGATGATAAATATTTCCACTGTCGAAATAGAAGCATAAAGGCTTAATTAGGTTAACAATCATCAGTATGATGTGAAATATGAGTGCACCCGTAAATAGCCGGCTAAAAAGCTTCTGATGGCGATCTGGGTTTGCAATATACAACGTAAGCTGAGAAAACAGCCAAGCCATAAATCCTGAAGCGACAAACTCCAGAAATGTTACAGCATTGATTGCGACTTGTATGCCATTTCCTGGTTGGCCCTCCATGAGTTGTCGTGCCAAATGGCTACCCACGTACAACGTGATTGTTCCGAAGAAAAGTATAAAATACCGCGTCACCTCTCTCCTCAAACGTGAACCTGAAATGAGCAGTAATATAATCATGGTACATATGCCCAATCCCGCCGAGATGATAATTATATTTACCATATTCCCAACCGATACCGTAAAACTATTCATTCTAATATCCCTTCTATTCTCTGTTATTTATTCTGGTCTTTTTCCGAACCTCTGTTATTCATTCTTTTGGCTCCCTGCGCCTCAGTTTGTGTATATCAGCACTTTCAACGCATTAACTTATTTTACAAACCACTTTTAATGATTTCAAATACTTTTTTTGTTCCTCTGTAATCCTTCTACTCTCTATGCTTTTCTGAATAGCTTTGTTATGTGTCCAGTCATCAAGCCTTTTTTCCTCTATAAATGGCAAAACGTTTTCATATTGCTTTGCGAGAGCAGTTGCAAAATACCATGCAATCATCATATTGACGTAATATTCTTCACTTCTAAGTTTTGCGACCATTTCCGGATAAATGAGATTAAAGTCCTCGCCTAAAAAATGCTCCATCAACATTCCCACCCCAAATCTTATGGTATACGTCTTTTCAGAATTAAGCCACTCATTTATATATACAAGAAGCACTTCTTTGTGCTTCTTAAATATCTTTGGAGACATCTGATCACACGTAGCCCAATTATCTACATAAGGTAGAAACTTCTCCATCTCCTCCATACATTCATTCATATCTTTTATTCCAGAGATGATAAAAGCATGCAACTGGTTTTCCTCGAAAAACTTATGAGGTAAGTCATCTAGAAAATCTTTATAATCTCCGGCTTTAAGTATTTCTTTTGCCATATTCCTAAGCTCCGGCGTTCTCACTCCAATAATCGACTCTGGATCTACGGTCGGAATAATTTTTATCTGCATATTGCGATATTTTAAATCCTTAAGGCTATACAATTTCTTATGCAAATCGTTTTTATTCACGCTCTCCCTCCTTCTGTTCCTAAACTGACAGTATTATTTTTTCTTCCGGTTGCAATCACGAGTATTCCTATAATCAACACCATGACTATCATCCTTCCCGCAAAAGGAAGGAGCATTCCCTTAAGTCCGCTTACTTTTTCATAGTCTATATAAACGTTTAATATACTCGGATACGTATTATTTACCGCATGCATGATCGCAGCAGGCCAGACAGATCCGCTCCTCTCCGTTACGAAAGTAAGGATGCTTCCCATCAACGTACAGAATATACACATCTTTAAAATCCCAAGATAGGGAAATCCGGGATATTCCGTTCCGAAATTGTGACCGATACAGGTAAGGGGAGCATGCCAAAGCCCCCAGATAACACCGCCGATGATAAGCGCCCATATTTTCCCTGCAGGCTTACCTTCAAACAGTTTTATGAGTTTGGGCATCATATAGCCGCGCCAGCCACCCTCTTCTCCAAAGGCCGCAAAGGAGACGATCACACCACTTACCATCCCGGCGATCGGCAGGAGCAATAACAATCTTTTTTCTATATCAAGGCTTACGTAATACTCCGGATCATAGATTTCCGGACAAAGTAAGATCGTCATGGCATTTCCAAGCTCCGTATAAATCCAGGGGAGAAGGATGGCAAGAAGATAGAAAACCCATTTCCTGTTCTTAAATGAAATGCCGAGCATCATGGAGCCCTCACCCGTCATGGCAAAGCCTTCTTTGGTGATCAGCCTTGTGATCACATGAGCGATCACCGGAGCCAACATTCCCATGGCGATAAAGGATTGCTTAAGCTGCCCTAAGTCATCCCAGGTGTTTCCT
>JAILNN010000021.1 GCA_024691565.1 Lachnospiraceae bacterium
CCCCCTATAGAAAAAACATATTCAATTTTTAAGGCACCGCCTTCGTAATAAGTAATCTCACCGCTGTACAGCGCATCCTCATAAAATGCTACTGTCTTCCATAACCGGTTCTCGAAATGTCTCACGCCCCTGCTTCTACGAAAGAGCCCAGGTCGGTCAAAATCACGTCGTTGCAGCACTTCTACTCTGCGGGTTCTCTATAGAGACCAATTTGTGATGCCACCTAAAACCTGTCCTCAATGCCATACGAAAAACTTTTAAATCACTCTTCTCCCTCAGGGAGAACATCCCAGCTATATGTAGCCCATACATAAAGTATCATACCACACTAAAGACTAATCGTGCTCGCCTGGAAATCTAAGAGACAAACCGATGAAATATGGGTTTGTGTACTCATTATCATCCTCCTCACAAACGTCAAACCAAATTGTTTAACGTTCTTTATTAAGTTACTTATATTGTATACACAATTACCAAAAATTGCAAGCATTTTTTTAAGATTTTTTGAAATTTTTGAAGGATTTTTAGAATTTATTATCTATTTTTTCAAACAAACCTTCATAGCCTCAAGTACCTTTTTAGAACAATCTTCAAGGCTAATCTGATCATATAAATACTCGTCTGCAATTTCCTTAAATGTATTGATAACATCCTCATTTTCCATCGCTGGAATAATAGGATACATATCGACAGTAGCTGAATTCATTTTTTCGGTAGCAATAAAACCGACACTGTCTTTTGCATCACTATTTTCAATAACTTCATATGCTCTCTTACTCACAGGAACACCCTTCTCAGTACCCTGCAGAATCGCCATATATTCATCATTAAGCAAATAATTGATAAGCTTTGCAGCCTCCTCTGGATGGTCTGTGTCAGACTTCATCGCATACATCGTAGCAGGCTTTTTATACCACCCCGATTTTTTCGCTCCATCCATTGTCAAAAATTCACCAATAGAAATCTTTTTCCCATCATCAATCAAAGGATTACAATATCTATCACCATCACTTACCCATGCCATAATTCCTGAAACATCCTCCGTTGAAAACGATGTTGGGAGGAAACTATCAACCGGCATAACAACCTTTTTATCAATCATTTCTTTGTACAGTTTGATAACCGTCTGCAATCCCTTTTCATCAATTATAATATTTCCATCATTGTCGAAGAAACGTTCTCCAGTGCTCTGCTCATAATACGCAATCATCATAAGGAAAAGTTGCTTTCTCTGTATGCCAAGAACATATTTATCATCCTTGGAAATCACACTCGCAACCTCAAATAAATCATCCCATGTCTCAGGAAGATCCAATCCATACTCCGTATAAAGATTCTGATTATAGTACATAATCGAAGTATTAAACGCAATCGGAAGCGCATTAAGTTTTCCGTTCATCATTCCATATGACAAATCCAAATCACTATAATTATCCAAATCAATATAATCACTCAACTCATTTAAATCATAATATCCCTCGCCATCTTCAGAATATTCTTTAAGCCAGGAAAAATTGATTTGCATAACATCCGATTCCATATTAGAAAGCATCGAAACTCTATTTCTTCTTTCATATCCATCCCATACTCCAAAACGATGAGTAACATTTATTTCAGGATAGGTTTCCATAAAATGCTTAAGTCCCTCAATTGTATAAATATGTCTCGCGTCATTTCCCCACCACGAGCAACTAATATCTACTTCAGCTTCAGTTTCTTCCTTCTTCGCTGTATCTCCAATACATCCAGTAAGCCCAAGAACAACCAAAACCACAATTGCCACCAAAGCAAAAATCGAAAAGACGGAATATATAATTTTCTTATTGAAACTTCTTTCTGCCAAAAGTCCTCACCTTCCTTACTTTTCTGTTCTCAACAAATCGCAAACCAAACTTGTTTCTATTCTATCTCACCCAAACCAATCGACAATCGTTCTCAAAAAAATCAGCCAATCTCACCCAAACCAATTTCAAAAAAATCTCAATCTACTTCCTACTGTAAGTCGCTCTATTCTTGCCATTATTCTTTGAATCATACAGAGCTTTATCAGCAAAATCATATATCTCTTTGAAACTCAAATTCTTGCTTTCCTTAACCGAAACTCCGACACTAAGAGAAATATTTTTAGCGTTGATTTCTTTGTCAAATTCCTTATCAAATGCATCATTAAGATTTTTAATATACCTATCCTTCATAGCAATTAACAATTCATAATCTCTTTTCTTAGAAACCACAAATGCTGCGAATTCATCTCCACCCATTCTAGCAACAATCATGCTTTCCTCAGAAAAAACATTTTTAATAACATTAGCTGTTCGAATAATTACCTGATCGCCATATGAATGTCCATATGCATCATTAATCGCCTTAAAATTATCCATATCAATCATAATAAAGGCAACACTCCTAATTCCGCGATACTCCTCAGAATTATCCAGAATATATGCCACACGTTCCTCAAACGCCGTTCTATTATATACGTTTGTCAATCTATCAAGCGACGCCTTCATATCGAGTCCATGCACAATTTCCGATACCGGACTGGTCAATTTACTAACCGCAAAATAAGAGATTATTGTGAAAAGCAAGAATAATCCAATACTTATAAAAATAGAAATATTTCTAAATCTCGTAATCTGATGTGTAACGTCAGACAATGGAATCGAACACATAACTCTCCAACCATTACTACAGCGATTTGTAGTTACAAGATATTCATTATTCTCAAGCGTAGATGACAACTCCTTCGTCAAAAGTGTTGCCATTTTTTTAGATACTTTTTTATTAATTTCCTCAGAATCATCAGAATAAAGAATTCTATTATCATCATCAATCAAATAGATTTTCATATCCCCGAGTTCTTCAGAATGCTTGAAAACTGATTCCAATTCTTGCAAATAAATAGATAGAACCAGAATTCCCTTATCATTAATTCTCTTAAAATAATAGAGTCTATCATAGTTTTTCTGAACGCCAAAAACCCATGCATCCTGACTCTTATCATCACCCAAATATGATTGGAAATCCTCATACATACCGCCGTCAGAAAACATTCCAAGGGTAATCTGAGAAATCCATCCAACCGTACTGTCATCTGCATAAACCATACCAAAATCAGAGAAATTTTTAAGCATACCAATATCGACGATTTTATCAAAAATCGCATTCTCCCTCTGAATCTTTTGATACTCATTTAATTCTGAATCAACTGGATTATAAGAATAATATTTAGCATCTGAAAACATCAAAGCTGCCGCATTTTCCACATCCGTAAGATATGAATCTATGTTTAACTGAATCTGCCTGGAATTCGATGTAATAAGCTTAGAAACATTACTACGAATCGACCTACTAGACAAATTTGAAACTGTCATAGATAAAACAATTGTTGTAATCAAAATAAAAATACAAAAGACAAATGTAATATTCAATTGAAGTCTTTTTATGTCAGATTTCATAAATAAAACCTCCAATTTAAATTGTCCATACTCTTTATCAACTGTAAAATAAGCCACAAATTATAGTGTAATATTGTTGATCACCAAGTGCATACTTGACATTATTATATACTCATTTCCCCAAAAATTCCACATATATTTTGCTACACTTGAAAATCAATTAAAGAAGTGTTAGAATGCTTTTTATGGCAATAAGAGAGAGTGATGTGTACCCAATACGCTTCAGATAAGCGAACAACCTCGAGAGATGTACGTTACACTCCCTCTATATCAGAAAGGATGTTAACTATGAGCGAAATTAATAATCAGAAAAACCCAGAGGAATGTTCTCCTAGCGATTGCTCCTCATGCGGTATGGACTGCCCAAGCAGAAAGGCAGCAGCAGACCCAAATGCAAAACCAGTATCTCCAATAGCACCTCTTAATCAACTCAGTGTTGTAAGAAAGGTAATTGGAGTTGTAAGTAGTAAAGGTGGAGTAGGAAAAAGCTTTGTATCATCAATGCTCGCAGCAACAAGTCAAAGAAATGGCTATAGAACTGCCGTTCTCGACGCAGACGTAACTGGCCCATCTATACCAAAGGAATTCGGTTTAAAAGAACATGCAATGGGTGATGAAAGCGGAATATACCCTGTTGTAACAAAAACAGGAATTCAGACTATGTCAGTAAACTCACTTTTAGAGAACGAAACTGATCCTGTAATCTGGCGTGGCCCTGTAATCTCAAATACAGTAAAACAGTTCTGGTCAGATGTAATTTGGAGCGATGTAGACTATATGTATGTAGACATGCCTCCAGGAACAGGCGATGTATGCCTCACTGTATACCAGAACATTCCAATAAACGGAATTGTAATTGTAACATCTCCACAGGAGCTTGTTTCAATGATCGTTGAAAAGGCAATGAAAACTGCTGAACTTATGAAAATTCCAGTACTCGGAATAATAGAAAACATGAGCTATGTAGAATGCCCAGACTGCGGAAAACAAATCAAGGTCTTCGGCGAAAGCCATGTAGAAGAAATAGCAGCAAAATATAACATACCAGTACTCGCAAAAATCCCAATCTCACCAGATGTATCA
>JAILNN010000041.1 GCA_024691565.1 Lachnospiraceae bacterium
AGTTTGAAAATCAGGAAGGGCGAGTTTGTTTTTGTTATTGGTTCTAGTGGTTCTGGAAAGTCTACTCTTATCAGAAATTTGCTAGGTGAGCTTAAGCCTACTGGCGGAAGCATTAGGGTTGCTGATAATGACCTTGCAACAATCAAGAGAAGAAAACTTCCTTTCTACAGAAGAAAACTTGGAGTTGTTTTTCAGGAGTTTAAGCTCCTTGAAGATAGAAATGTTATTGAGAATGTTGAAATTGCTCAGCGAGTAATTGGTGTTGGGCGAGAAGCTAGAAGAAAAAATAGCATGGATATGATTCGAATGGTTGGTCTTGAAGGAAGTGCTAGAAAGAAGACCAAGGACCTTTCGGGTGGCGAGCAACAGAGGGTTGCGATTGCGAGAGCAATGGTTAATATGCCACCAATTCTATTAGCTGATGAACCTACTGGAAATCTTGATCCAGAGAATTCTTTGGAAATCATGAGACTTCTTGAAGAGCTAAATAGTAACGGAACCACGGTTCTAGTGGTGACACATAATGATACGCTTGTCAACTCTATGAGAAAGCGAGTTATTGCACTTCATGAAGGAAAGATTGTAACTGATGGTTTAGGAGGCTATAAGCAATGAGGACGTTTTTATATGGAATAGGACAGGGATTTAAAGGTCTTTTTCAGAATAAAACCTTTACTCTTGCCGCGATTGGTACGATGACTGCGTGCCTGTTTCTTTTTGGAGTTTTTTATGCAGTTCTAACGAACTTTAGAGCAATGATATATAATGCAGAAAGTTCAGTTGGAATTACAGTGTTTTTTGATGAGGGAATTTCTGATCCCGAGATTGAACATATTGGTAATCAAATTAAG
Source organism: Lachnospiraceae bacterium (assembly GCA_024691565.1). Classification (GTDB taxonomy): domain Bacteria; phylum Bacillota; class Clostridia; order Lachnospirales; family Lachnospiraceae; genus JAEEJA01. The sequence goes on from JAILNN010000041.1 coordinate 852, forward strand.
GAAATTCAGTATGTTGATAAGACCGAATTTATTTCGGCTGATGAAGCGTGGGAGACCTTTAAGGAGGAAAAGTTAGAGGATAATCCTGAACTTGTTGAGACCTTTGGAAACAGCAATCCGCTTGAGGATTCGGCTTCATATATGGTTACACTTACCGATATGAACAAGGAAGCTCTAGTTACTGAGGCCATCCAAAAAATTGAGGGCGTTAGAAAGGTTAATAGCGTTGGCGCTGCTGCCGGAAACATTGGTAGCTTTAATCTTTTGGTTGCTTACATTTCAGCGACAATCATAATTCTTCTATTTATGGTTTCAATTTTCCTTATTAGTTCTGCGATTGCGATGGGAATTCAAGTTAGAAAAGATGAAATTGTTATTATGAAGCTTATTGGTGCTACCGATACCTTTGTTCGTTTTCCTTTTATTGTTGAGGGAATTTTTATGGGAATCATCGGTGCGGCAATTCCACTTGTAGCAATTTATTTTCTTTATATTAATGCTATTGATTATTTGAAAGACCATTTTCCAGCGATTTCGCAGTGGTTGATTTTTGTTGAGCCTATGAGTGTTTTCAAAAATATGGTTCCAGTTTGTGCAATTCTTGGAATCGGAATTGGTCTTATTGGAAGTGCTTTTTCGGTGAGAAAGCATTTGAATGTGTAGGTTTGTTTCAAATATTTTTATAGAAAATATTTGAATATGCAATTTTAGTTTTATAAAAATGAGGGGATAAGTTTTGAAAAAAATCGGAATTAAGATTTTTGCTATGTGGCTTGCAGTGGGTGTTTGCATTGGTACTGGTGAACTTTCACTTGAGCCTAAAGACATGATTACGAATTCGGTTCATGCTGATGCTTCAAGGTCTATCGATGACATTTATGATGATATTTATGATGCATCTAATGATCGACTTAAAATGGAAAAACAGAAAAGTAGAATACAGAAGGAAATCAAAGGTTTAGAGGCTACTAAGGAAGAATTGATTGCTTATATAAATAAGAGTGATAGACTTCTTAATAAATTGCAGCGTAGGATTAATGCGACAAATAGGAAGGCTAGAAGGCTTAGAAATGAGCTCGATATGATGGAAGCTGATGCTGAGCAGATGGAGCTTGATAAGCAGGAAAAGTATGAGACCATGAGGAAGAGGATTCAGTATGTTTATGAGAATACGAATGAATCTTATTTGAGTGTGGTTTTGTCTTCTGAGAATTTGTCGGATTTTCTGAATAATGTGGAATATGTTGAGAAGATTACCGAGTTTGATAAGCAAATCATTGATGAGTACGAACAGAAGGTTGCTTCGCTTGAAAACCAGAGTGTTAAAATTGATGAGAAGTATGCTGATATAGTTTATGTTCAGCAGTGCCTTAAGGAAGATAGAGCTGATGTTAGGGCGATTATTGAGAAGAAGAAAAAGAAACTTGAGGCATATAATGATAAGATAGATGATGCTGAGGAAAATATTTCTGATGTTGAGGCTAAGATTGCTCAGGCGGAGGAAGAAATTGAGAGCCTGTTAGAGCAACAGAGAGCGCAGATGGCGTCACAGAATGTTTCTGGAACTGCCGTTTCATATAGCGTGAATGATGTGACAGGCTTTGCGTGGCCACTTCCTCGTAAGGCGAGCATTAGTTCTTATTTTGGACCTCGAGTTCCGCCAGCACCTGGTGCAAGCTCATTCCATAAGGGTGTTGATTTATCAGTTCCTAGTGGAACAAATATTCTTGCCTCTAAGGGTGGTAAGGTTGTGATTTCGATGTATTCGTCATCGGCGGGTTATTACATTGGAATTTATCATGGAAATAATATCTATTCTTATTATATGCATTGCTCAGCGCTTTTCGTTGAGGCTGGAGATAAGGTTAGGCAGGGCCAGATTATTGCGAAGTCTGGTTCGACTGGAATTTCCACAGGACCACATCTTCACTTTGCAATAAATGTTGATGGAAATTATGTTGATCCGCTGCTCTATATTGCGCAGCCATAATGATATTTGATAGAAATGTTGTGATTAGAAATGAATGCATTTAAAAATTTTATGTTGGGATTTGCGACAGCTATTGTTTTGATTTGTGGAACCGTAGTGATTCTGGATCTTACAGGAACTGTTGATTTTCCGGAACTTCCGATTAATGGTAGAAAAAGGACAGATATTATTTCGGATAATACGAAAACCAAGGTTAATGAAATTGGTAACTATGTGGATTATTATTATTTGAATGATGTCGATGATACCATGATGACGGATGGAATTTGCGCTGGCGTTATGGCTGGACTTGGAGATAAGTATGCAGCATATTATAATGGAGCGCAGACTGAAAATTATGATGCCATGATTAATGGCACATACAGAGGGATTGGAGTTACAGTTAAAAAGATTTCTACAGGACCGGCAATAATTGTCGGGGTTAATGAGGACTCACCTGCATCTAGAGCGGGTGTTATGAGGGGAGACCGAATTCTTAAGGTTGACGGTAAGGGTGTTGTTAAGCTTAGTTTGGATGAGGTTGTTTCTCTGATTAAGACTGATAAGGATGAGGTTACGCTTACTCTTAGGAGGAGGCGCAAGATTATTGAGATTACTGTTGAAATTGAAGAAATTGAAAATGAGAGTGTTGAATATATGATGCTTACTGATAAGGTGGGCTACATATATTTGAGTAAGTTTGATAAGTCTACGACGGAGCAATTTAAGGATGCGCTGGATTCTATGCAGGCGGATGGAATGGAAAGTTTGTGTCTGGATTTAAGGAATAATGGCGGCGGACTTGTTGATATTGCGACGGATATTGCTGATTTCTTTTATCCTAAAGGTGAGAGCATTTGCTACACTAAGGATAAAAATGGCGTCGAAGTTCGCTATGAAACTGAGAATAATGATGAGTTAGATATTCCGGTTGTGCTTATTGCGAATTCTCAAACTGCGAGTGCCGCGGAGATTCTTATTGGTGCTTTTAGGGATTTATCGGGTAGTAAGCTATATGGCTCTAAGACCTATGGAAAGGGAATTGTCCAGACGGCATTTAGTCTTTCGGATGGAACGGTTGTTAAGTTTACTACTGCAAAGTATTATACTCCGAAGGGTGATTGTATTCATGAAAAAGGGTTTGAGCCTGATTTTCAGGTTGCTGACGCCGATGACACCACCTTTAAAGAGTTGACTAAAAATAGGGATGCTCTTCTTCAGGATGCCTGCGTTAGTGAAGCGGTAAAATCATTAGAATAATATTTTTTTTAATATATTATTAAATCAATTTCAAAGGAGAGAAAATTATGAATTTTATGTCAAAGAGTCTACGTCGTTTTATAACTTTTGCATTGGCATTTGCTCTTGTTTTCAGTGGTGTGCCATGTGACAGCTCTGAAAAAGCAGAGGCAGCAAATGTTACGGGAATAGTTCTTGCTGATGAGAATGATCCTAGTTCAACAGCTTCAGCTCCAGCGGTTTCTGAATCACCTTCTGCAGAACCTACACTTAATCCAAATGCAAAAGAGTTTTATGTTACAAATAGTGATCTTTTCACAATTGATGATGAGGGTTACATCACAAGTTTTGACGGATCTAGGTTCGCATATAATGATGAAGATGTTGTAATCCCTTCAAAGATTAATAATATCGAAGTAAAGGGAATTGGTGCTGGTGCGTTTGCAAATGATGAGAAACTTACAGGTATTGTAGTTCCTTCAAAGATTGCTTCTATTGGAGCAGTATGTTTTGATAATTGTTCTTCTCTTGTTAGAATGAACACTTATTCTGATGAGGATATTACGGTAGGTGCTGATGGTTTTGATAAGGTTGTTATCAATGATTTTAGAGCTGATGAGATTGTGATTCCTGAAAGTCTTACTCAGATTAATTCATCTGCATTTAAGGGTACAAAGTCAGTTAAAAAGTTCTTTGTTTCTGATAAGAACCCAGCATTTAAGACATCTGAAGACCAGGTACTTTTACTTAGTAAGGATGGAAAGAACTTGATTAGATATGCATCTGCTCATCATGAGTCTTACCTCTACACTCTTCCAGAGGGACTTGAGAACATCATGGATTATGGATGTGAGAACGCTATGGATGTTCAGGGATTTGTTGTTCCTGCTTCCGTTAAGACAATTGGCGCATATGGATTCTATGCTGGAGGAAACCTTATGTGGGTTTACTTTAATGAGCTTAATGGTGAACCACAGGTAAGTAAAATCGGCGGATATGCATTTGCATCAAATGCTAATCTTTCAGTTTCACTTCCAAGTAGTGTTACTGAAATCGGTGAGTATTGCTTTGCATATTGCTCTAACCTAAGAGAGACATGTGATGTTTCAGCATATACAAATCCAGCTACTACAGCGGGAATTCTTGCAAGAACAAACATTACTGTAGTTCCTGCATATTGCTTCTATGATTGTCCAAACCTTCACTGGGTTGATCTTCCTGCAACTGTTCAGGTTATTGAAGAATATGCTTTCAGTGGTTGTGTAAACATGGATACAGTAAACTTTGCTGGTGATACACTTTCATCAATCGGTGTGGGTGCTTTTGAAGGAAATGCAAACCTTCATTCTATCGATATTCCAGAGGGTGTTACGACGATTCCAGAGAGTGCATTTAGTGGTTGCCAGAACTTGAATACAGTTCATCTTCCAGAGAGTTTGACAACAATTGAAGATAATGCGTTCTCAGATTGTAATAACATTCATGAGATGAATATTCCTTCTGCAGTTACTGAGATTTCTGATACTGCATTTGCTAATGTAACAAATTATGATGGAATCGATACAACTCAGAATGAATATGCTGACACACTTCTTGGAAAATATTCAGTTAAGGCTACACCTGCTGCTGTTGTTGCAACAACTCGTCCAGCGGTAGCGACTGCAACTCCTGCAGCTACAACATTGCCAGCAACACCTGCTGCTAAGGGAACAGTATTTAAGTCTGGAAAATATAAATATAAGGTTGTTTCTGCAAATGCAAGTCGTGCAGGCGTTATGATTATGGGATTCAAGAATGCTAAGCTTAAGAAGAAGTCAACAGCAGTTGTTATCCCTGCAAAGGTTAAATATAATAACTTTAGTAATTATGTTGTTCAGAGTGTTAAAGCTAATGCATTTGGTGGATGCAAGAAGGTTAAAAAGGCAGTTATTGGAAAACAAATTAAAACAATTGGTGCGAAGGCATTCTTTAAATGTAAGGCTCTTAGAAGTGTTACAGT
>JAILNN010000042.1 GCA_024691565.1 Lachnospiraceae bacterium
TCAAATTAAAGTGAGCCATGGCAAGTACGTGCAATAACGTCTTCCTGCTGCTTACGAGTAAGGTCGATAAACTTAACAGCATATCCTGAAACACGGATTGTGAAGTTAGCATATTCTTCCTTCTCTGGGTGCTCCATAGCATCCTTAAGCTTCTCAACACCAAATACGTTAACGTTAAGGTGATGAGCGCCCTTCTCAAAGTATCCATCCATTACAGTAACGAGGTTTTCAATTCTCTCAGCATCTGTGTTTCCAAGAGCACTTGGGTTGATTGTCTGAGTATTTGAAATACCATCAAGAGCGTACTCATAAGGAAGCTTAGCAACTGAGTTAAGAGAAGCAATAAGACCATTCTTCTCAGCACCGTAACTTGGGTTAGCTCCTGGTGCAAATGGTGCTCCCTTAGGACGTCCATCAGGAAGAGCCCCTGTAGCATTACCATAAACTACGTTAGAAGTAATTGTAAGGATTGATGTTGTAGGCTCTGAATTTCTGTATGTAGCATTATGCTTAACCTTCTCAAGGAAAGTCTTAAGAAGCCATACTGCGATATCATCAGCACGATCATCATCGTTACCATAACGTGGGAAGTCACCTTCGATTTCGAAGTCGATTGAAACTCCGTCCTCATCACGGATAGGCTTAACACGTGCATACTTAATAGCTGAAAGTGAGTCAACTGTGTGTGAGAATCCAGCGATACCTGTAGCGAATGTACGTCTAACATGTGTATCGATAAGAGCCATCTCAGCTGCCTCATAATAATACTTATCATGCATAATATGAATAAGGTTAAGAGTATTAACATAGATCTTAGCAAGCCATTCCATCATGTCATCAAATCTTTCCATAACCTCATCATAATCAAGGTACTCTGAAGTAACCTTTCTATATGCAGGACCAACCTGCTCACGTGTGTTAACATCAACACCACCGTTTAATGCGTAAAGCAAGCACTTAGCAAGGTTTGCACGAGCTCCGAAGAACTGCATTTCCTTACCAGTCTCTGTAGCAGATACGCAGCAGCAGATTGAATAATCATCGCCCCAGATAGGACGCATAACATCATCGTTCTCATACTGAACTGAGCTTGTAGAAATAGAAATCTCAGCAGCATAATCTCTAAAGTTCTTCTGAAGTCTCTTAGAATAAAGAACTGTAAGGTTTGGCTCTGGAGCAGGTCCCATGTTCTCGAGAGTATGAAGGAAACGATAACATGTCTTAGTAACCATGCTTCTTCCGTCCTGTCCAAGTCCACCAACTTCAAGTGTAGCCCAAACTGGATCACCTGAGAAAAGTTCATTATAAGACTTAATACGAGCAAATTTAACCATACGAAGCTTCATAACGAAATGATCGATAAGTTCCTGAGCTTCTGATTCTGTAATCTTTCCAGCCTCTAAATCCGTGTTAATGAAGATATCAAGGAATGTAGAAACACGGCCAACGCTCATTGCAGCACCGTTCTGTGTCTTGATAGCTGCAAGATATCCAAAGTAAAGCCACTGAACAGCTTCCTTAGCACATGTAGCTGGCTTAGAAATATCATAACCATAAATCTGAGCGAGTTCTTTCATCTTCTTAAGTGACTTAACCTGCTCAGCAACCTCTTCACGAAGACGAACTGTTTCTTCATCCATGATTCCGTTGCTTCCGATTCTAGACTTATCAATTTCTTTCTGCTCAATAAGGAAATCAATACCATAAAGAGCGACTCTTCTATAATCACCTACAATACGTCCTCTTCCGTATGTATCAGGAAGACCTGTAAGTACATGAGCCTTTCTTGCAGCTCTGATCTCAGGAGTATAAGCATCAAAAACTGCGTCGTTATGTGTTTTATGATATTTAGTAAAAATCTCATGGATTTTCTCACTTGGTGTATATCCATACATTTCGCATGACTGCTCAGCCATTCTGATTCCACCATAAGGCATGAAAGCTCTCTTAAGAGGCTTATCTGTCTGAAGACCAACGATAGCTTCCTTATCCTTTAAAGCCTCGTTGATATATCCTGGACCATGAGATGTAATTGATGATACGATTTCGGTGTCCATATCAAGAACACCACCCTTAGCTCTTTCTTCTTTCTGGAGTTTCTGAAGTTCACCCCAAAGCTCATTTGTGCTTTCTGTAGGACCTTCAAGGAATGACTTATCTCCATCATAAATTGTGTAGTTATTCTGGATGAAGTCTCTTACGTTAACTTCTGTCTTCCACTTGTTACCTTTGAAGCCTTCCCACTGTTCAAACTCTGCCATTTTATGCCTCCTTTTTTTAATTGATATATTTAATATGTACTAACTACATGAAGTACCTTCATCATGCGTTGAATGATTTTCAACACCAATACTTTATCAAATAAATTTTTTTCAAGAACATGATAATAACATAAGCAATTTCCTTTAACAACAATAAAAAAGAAAAAAAAATATCTTTGTGCAAAGTGCACAAAAATCTCACTCCAAAATTGTGCACTTTATACAAAGATTTTTCTCAAAAAATCTATATAATGTTGTTTTTTAATTTTTTTATCGCTTATATTGTGGTTGGCAATTTTCACTCAATTTCACGAAATTCGAGTAATTTTTCCTACAATTTAACTCAATTTACTGACATCAAATTTGCCTCAACTCACACTAAAATCCATTTCAATTTGAGCTCTCCAAACCAAAATAAATTCCAATTCATCAACCACTATGTGCTTCAATATAGCTAAGCATGTTATCAACGAAATCAAGACCAACATAGTAAACTGCATATAGAATAACCGCAGCCAAGGCAAGAACCAATACCCTATATATAATAGCCGCTCTCGCATATGCCTTTCTAGATGGCTCTGACTTAGGTAAAACTGCCACAACAATAAGGAAAATCAAACCAACAATAGGTATTTTTGCAAAGCAAAGTGTGGTAAACCAACTACCAACACTATCCTTCTTCTTAGAAGCCTTGCTATCATCACCGTCAAAACTCTTAACTTCAGTATCAGTAGCGCTTCCGGCTTCTTTCACCTTTTCCTTCTTTTCTTTCTTTTCCTTTTTATCCTTAATAATTGACTTATTAATCTGCTTCTCAGAAACAGCATTATTACTAATCGGTACCGAAGGCGCCTTTTTCTTATTTGTTCCTGAATCTGAAGCAGAAAGTCTCATAGGCTGAATAGGCTTAGAATTAGCACTCTTCGCCTCACTGCCATTTTGAGATTTGTCATTTGAATTTTTCGTTGCCATAAAACACAAGCTCCTTATAATTCTATTAATATGTTGTGGTTGTTGTTGTTGAATTATTATCAGTAATCGTATCCGTACTTGTTGTAGGTGCTGGAGTTGTAGTAACCTCTCCATCATTGATAATCATACTGAAATACTCATCCTCAGTAGGCTTCTCTTTAATATCATCTCTAGCCCTCTGGAACGAAGCAAGAAGTGATGTATAATCCGAATATGTCTTACACTTCTCAACCGCAGCCTTAGCATTAGCAATCAACTCATCCACATTATCAGGCTGATATTCTTTATCAGAAATTCTCTCAATTGCAGTCTTCGCAGCTGAAATATTAGAGTCCTTCTCCTGCTTAACCGCAGCTACCCTAGATTCATCAGCTGTCTCTTCAGCAAGAAGGGCATTTTCTTCAGCTTTTTGCTTTTCATATGCCTTAACGACATCCTTCCATTCAACAGACTGATCTCTAAGACTATTATATTTATCCTTAAGTCTTGTCATATATGACTTTCTAACATCATCATCAGCAATTGCTGCAATCTCTTCGTTAAGAATCTTATAGTCTGTCTCAAGTTCATAATAATCAGCAATACTATCAATATATAATTTTTCAAACTTCTTTAACTTCTTAAGAAGCTTCTTCTGATTAGCCTCTTCTTCAAGGTTAGATGCATAATCAGTTGCATTTTCAAGAATAGTTGTTGAAAAGTAATCATATCCATAAGGCACAGTCTCAGATGCTTCAATTTCAGTACCCTCAACAATATTACCCAAGCTATCATACTTAGCAAGACAAATTGTCTCAGGCATATCAAAATCAGCAGGTTCGAGATTAGAATGAATATCATTCATATAGTTCTTCCAAATTACACCAGGAATTGTTGCACCATAAGCATTCATCATTCTAGGAGTATCAAAACCAACCCAAACAACTGTTGTATAGTACTTAGTATATCCACAGAACCAAAGGTCCTTACCTGAGTCAGCAGTACCAGTCTTACCCGCAGAAATCTGACCATTACTAAGCTGAAGTGCATGAGCAGTACCGAATGATTCCTCAAATACGCCCTTAAGAATATCTGTCATCATCCATGCAGCATCCTGAGAATACACTTGGTTAGTCTCATCCTCACCATCCTTACTATCTGCATAAAGAATACCATCTGTAACATGTTCAAGCTTTGTGATACATGTTCTTTCACTGTATGCACCATTGTTTGCAAGGGTTGCATATCCCTTTGCCATATCAACCGTACGAACACCATTGGTAAATCCACCAAGTGACATCGCAAGGTTACCATTATCAACATAACTAATGTTATGGAAATGCATCTTATCAAGGAATGAAAGACCATACTCTGGAGTAATTGCCTGCAATACCTGCCAAGCAACAGTATTAAGAGATCTTGCAACCGCATCTCTCATATGCATCTTTCCTGAATATCCACCACCTGAGTTATGAGGACCATCCTCGATTTCATGGTCATCTACAATTGTAGATGGTGAGAACATTCCAGATTCAAGAGCAGGACCATAGTCGATAAGTGGCTTAATTGAACTACCCGCCTGACGAGCTGAAAGAAAGGCTCTGTTATATGAGTCTTTAGTTCCTCTACCACCAACGATAGCCTTAACATACTGATTAGTATTATCAATACAAACTGCAGAACCCTGAAGAGCATATCTTCCATCTGACTGCTTCTCAGTATTAGAAGCAAGTCCATTATCAACTGCACTCTGAAGCTTAGCCTGCTTCTTCTGATTAAGTGATGTATAAATCTTATATCCACCTGAACGAATCATATCACTCTTCTCACTGAAGGCTTTTGAATAATCCTCGTTGTAGGTTTCATAATCATCTTTATCTTCAAAAGTATATTTAAACTGGAAATTATCCTGTTCCATAAGTTCGATAGCTGCACAATAGATTGCATAGCTGACAAGATAATTCTCTGTTGTAACCCTACCTGTAAGCTGAAGAACCTCAATATCGGTCTTTCTCGCCCTCTTATATTCCTTTAAGGAGATAACTCCTTCCATATACATCTTCTCAAGTACTGAGTTTCTCTTGGCAAGAGCTATATCATAATTCTCTACCGGATTGTATTCAGAAGGGTTATTTGAAAGGCTGATAAGCATTGCAGCCTCTTCTGGAAGAAGGTCAATAGGCTTCTTTCCAAAATAGTACTTACTAGCAGCACTAACTCCATAACATCTATTTCCATAATAGTTAGAGTTACAATAGAACTCCATAATCTTATCCTTCGAGAACTTCTGCTCAACCACCGGCGCAAGCATAACCTCTGCCATCTTTCTCGAATAGGTCTGAGTCTGATCAAGAAGGTTATTTTTAACAACCTGCTGGGTAATAGTAGAACCACCCTGTGTAATCGCTCCCCTATTCTTAAGAAGGGTAACACCCGCTCTCACCGTAGCAAGAACATCGACACCGGCATGAGTCTTAAAACGTTTATCCTCAACAGCAATATATCCATTATAAAGATATGGTGAAACCTTTGAAATAGATACATATTTATAATGACCTGCATTTACAGTAGCAAGTTTCTCTCCCTTATCATCATAAATAATAGTATCTTCATTGGAAATAAAATCATTTTTACTCATATTAACGAGTTTATCAAAAACAACCTCCCTCGCTTGAGTAAACGATGGAAGCAACTTAACATAAGCACATACTCCGACGATTCCTCCAACTAAAATTACGCAAGCAAGAATTCCGAGAATGGTCGCAAATATACCAGAAAATACTCCCAGATAGCTTAATAAAGTTTTGATAATTACACTAAAGAAATTTCCAATGCCCTTTAGGACTTTATTATCTTTCATCTTATCTTGGTTATCCTTTCAATAAATAAGAAAAGCCTAAATACAAACAAAAAGCCTTTCTAAAAGATTTAAGCATAAAAATAAATCATTAGGATAGTATAACGCTAAATCAACATTTTAGCAAGTAATTGTATGCTTAAAACCACCATAAACCCTAATTATTCGCATTTTTAAATTTATCAAGCTCCTCTTTAAGTGCCGAAAGAAGCTCGTCCTCTTCGACCTTCTTAATAACCTTTCCCTTCTTAATAAGGATTCCACAGCCCTTTCCACCGGCAATTCCGATGTCAGCTTCCCTTGCTTCTCCCGGACCATTAACAACACAACCCATAACAGCCACTGTAATATCAAGGTCTTCGTAATCTTTCACAAGTTCCTCAACCTTACCTGAAAGGCTAATTAAATCAATCTCAGTCCTTCCACAAGTCGGACAAGAAACCACATTAATTCCACCCTTCCTTAAATCAAGGCACTTTAAAATATCCTTAGCAGCATAAATTTCCTCAACAGGATTAGCCGTAAGGGATACTCGAATTGTATTTCCAATTCCCTGATAAAGAATATTACCAATTCCAACAGCACTCTTAATGCTACCACGCTTCAAGCTTCCTGACTCAGTAATTCCAACATGAAGTGGATACTTAGTCTCCTTCGCAATAAGCTCATGTGCCTTAATAGACATCATAACATCTGAAGACTTAATACTAATTACAATATCCTCATAATCCATGTCTTCAAGAAGTTTAACCTTGTTCATTGCGCTTTCCACAATTCCCTCAGCCGTAACATGTCCATATTTATCAAGGATTTCCTTCTCAAGAGAACCACTGTTTACGCCCACTCTGATAGGAATCTTTCTCTTCTTTGCTTCATCAATAACAGCTCTAATCTTCTCTTCAGAGCCAATGTTTCCAGGGTTAATCCTAATCTTATCGGCTCCATTTTTCATAGCCTCAATAGCAAGCCTATAATCAAAATGGATATCTGCAACAAGAGGTATGTGAATCTTTTTCTTAATCTCCTTAAAAGCAAGCGCAGCCTCCATCGTAGGAACCGTAGAACGAACAATATCGCAGCCTGCCATCTCAAGCTCAAGGATCTGATTAACCGTCGCATCAATATCCTCAGTCTTTGTGTTAGTCATAGACTGAATCGCAATTGGATTATTACCTCCAATTTTCACTCCACCAATATCAATTACCTTAGTCTCATCCCTATACATAAAATACCTTCTTTCAAAGCTATCTATTTTATCAGTCTCGCAATATCATTATAAAGCACAACAACCATAATAATCATCAAAAGCATGAATCCTGCAAGATGCACATATCCTTCCTTATCAGGATCAATAGGCTTCTTTCTGATGGCCTCAATAATAATAAACACAAGTCTTCCACCATCAAGTGCTGGAATAGGAAGAAGATTCATTACACCAAGGTTAGCACTTAAAAGCACAGACATATAAAGCATCTGCATGATAACTGCCTTAACTGCATATCCAACACTCTTTTGCATTCCGTAAGATGCTGTTTCACTCACAGAATTACCAATCATATTAACAATTCCAACAGGACCAGACATCTGCTTCATTGAAGCCTGACCAGTAATAAGCATCTTAAGACTCATAAATACAGTCTTAATCCAATATCCCACCTCGATAAAGCTATATTTAATAACATCAATGAAGCTTGCATGTGTACGATCATTCATAACGATACCAAGAATCTTATATTCCTGCTTCTCAGGAGTAACCTTATAAGTCTTTGTCTCCCCGTCCTGACTAATCTCAAACTCAACCTCATTTGCTTCCTTAGAATACTCATTCATTATTTCCTGAAGTTCTTTTCCAGATGATACACTCTGACCGTTAACAGACTCAATCACGCCACCAGGGGAAATCCCCGCCTTAGCAAAAGGACTGTCATCTGAAATTTCAGAAATCTTAGTATCAGCTCCATCACCAGATGCATATGTAAATCCGAATCTATAAACAAAATAATTAGGATCAACATTAAAGGTCATCTTCTTACCATCTCTCTCAACAATAACTTCGGCATTATCGCCAGTAAGTGGATATGCTGTCAAAATGGTGCTATAGTCTCTACCAATATAAACCTTATGTCCATTGACACTAATTAACTTGTCACCCTCTTGAATTCCTGCCTTAGCTGCAGGCATAGATGAATCCATCTCTCCAATATATGGATAATCGATTCCTAAATTACCAATGATAATTAATGAAAATACAAAAGCAAGAATAAAATTAAAGAATGGTCCACCAAAGACAATCTGGAACTTAGCCCAAGGTGATTTATTATTAAGCGATCTTGGTGACTCACTTCTCTCATCCTCACCAACCATTGCGCAAGATCCGCCAAGTGGTAAAATCTTCAAAGAATACTTAGTGACACCTTCCCACTCTTTCTCCTCCTCATAAGCCTTTGGAGAACAAAAGAACTTAATAATCTTCTTTCCCTCTGGTGTCTTTGCGCCAGTAATGATTCTTGGACCCATACCAAGTGAAAACTCCGTAACTTCAACATCGTTTTTCTTAGCAAAAACAAAATGCCCAAACTCATGAAAAAGCACGATTACCGAAAAAACCAAAAGTGCTGCTAAAATACTCATATTTCCTCCTAAAATAAAAAACTAATTAAATATAATCACGTCTAATCATTTCCCTAACATCCGACTCAACCTCTAAAATCTCATCAAGAGACGGATTTTCTATAATTATATGCGACTTCATACATTTGTCAATTATCTTCACAATATCTACATATTCTATCTTTTTATTTAAAAACAGGCTTACAGCCTCTTCATTAGCTGCATTAAACACGGTAGGCATTGAACCACCGCTCTTTCCAGCGCTAACTGCCATATCAAGCGCAGGAAAAACCTCCCTATTAGGCAATTCAAAATGAATATCCGTAAGTCTCGAAAAATCAAGCTTTTCTGAATCCAAGGTTCTTCTCTCAGGATATGTAAGCGCATATTGAATAGCAAGTCTCATATCAGGGCTTCCAAGTTGTGCCATAACACAGGTATCCTTGAACTGAACCATCGAATGAATAACGCTTTGCGGCTGAACTACCACCTGAATATCATCATAATCAACATCAAAGAGCCATTTAGCCTCCATGATTTCAAGTCCCTTATTAACCATTGTCGATGAATCAATGGTAATCTTATGGCCCATATTCCAATTAGGGTGCTTAAGTGCATCCTCAACAGTAACACTCTTCAACTGCTCTTTTGTATAATTTCTAAAAGGGCCACCAGATGCTGTCAGAAGAATCTTATCAATACCCGAATGATTTTCTCCATTTAGGCACTGAAAAATCGCTGAATGCTCGCTATCAACTGGCAAAAGAAGCACTCTATATCTTCTAATCATAGGCATAATAATATGACCTGCTGTAACAAGAGTCTCCTTATTAGCAAAGGCAATATCCTTCCCAGCCTTAATAGCCTCAACAACTGGACGAATACCAATCATTCCAACAACTGCCGCAACAACAATATCAGCTGATGAAAGTGTCGCAACGCTAATTAGCCCATCCATACCAGAAAGAACATCTGTAACTGATGTATCAATCATCTTAGAAAGCTTAAGCGCAGCCTCCTTGTCATACATACAGACAACCTCAGGTTTCAAAAGTTCAACCTGCTTAGCCATAAGTTCAACATTAGAATTTGCACTTAAGGCAACAACCTTCATATCATCATTCTTAGAAACTACATCTACAGTCTGTTTTCCAATAGAACCAGTAGAACCCAAAATTGAAATATATTTCATTGCATCCTCCCAAAAAGTCTCCACATACTAATGAAGGCCATTTCCTAGAAAAGTGAAGCAAGCACGAATACAATAGGTGCTGTTAAAAGTATACTGTCAAATCTATCCATAATTCCACCATGACCAGGAATCAAATCACCATAATCCTTGATATCATGATTTCTCTTTATTGCAGACGCATTAAGATCACCAACCATACCGATAAGTGAACCAACACCACAAATCAATGCATATTTCCAAATGAATGACTTATCCGCATAAACACATGCTGCGAAAATCGCACCGATTAAGGCCGCACCAACAATTCCACCAATACATCCCTCGGATGTCTTCTTAGGACTAAGCTCATGAAGTCCGCCAGGAAGTGGATGTTTTCCAATAAGTCTTCCAACGCAATATGCACAGGTGTCAGACCCCCAGGCGCAAATAAAAATCAACCAAACTGTAAGTTTACCATCCTCTAAAGCTCTTGTAAGAGGCACACAAGCCATAAATACAGTAACATACATAAGACCATAGAGAACCATTGTAATCTGATTTGAATTAAACTCAGGATATTTAAAAACATAGATTGCCATAACTAAAATAAAAGCAAGTCCAAAAAGGCAAATTGCCGGAAAAACAGATGGATTAGAAAGCTTATCACCTGTAAGACCACTAGGTAAAACCTTGTTAATGCTCTCTGAAACCTGAGCAGTAATTCCACCCTCTCCAGGATGTGTAATAAAAAGATAAATATCTATTAAAGCACTAATTATATAGCAAACAATAGCTGGCGCACTCTTCTGCATCCCAACAGTTTTATATAGCTCACTAAGTCCGATAACCGAAATAACAGCAATGAATGCCCATAAAGTGAGACCACCAAAAACACAAAGCATAATAATCAACGCCAAAAGAATTGCTCCGCTGATAAGTCTTGTTTTAAACATTCTTTAACCCTCCAAATCTTCTGTCTCTATTTGCATAATACTCCAAAGCTAAATCCAAATCCTTCTCACCAAAATCAGGCCAGAAAACATCAGTAAAATAAAATTCTGCATAGGCAAGCTGCCAAAGGAGGTAGTTAGAAAGCCTCTGCTCTCCACTAGTACGAATCATCAAATCAGGATCCGGAATATCTGCAGTATCAAGATACTTCTCAATATCCGCTTCCTTAAGGTCCTCAGGATTTAAGTCTCCCTCCTTAACCTCAGCGCAAACCTTTCTAACCGCTCTGATAATCTCATCACGACCACCGTAATTCAAGGCAATCTGCAAATTAAGACCAGTATATATCTTAGAAGTTTCCTCGAGTTCTCTAATCTCAGCAACCAAGTCAGGTTTAATCTTAGATAAATCCCCAATAAACCTAACTCTCATGTTATTCTTCTTGCACTTCTTCATACAATCCTGAACATAAACATGAAGTAGATTCATAAGCGCATCCACTTCTGAATCAGGACGAGACCAATTCTCAGTAGAAAAGGCATACATAGTAACATACTTAACTCCCTTATTCCAGGCAAGCTCGCAAACCTTCTCAACATTCTTACTTCCCGCTGCATGACCTGCATTTCTAGGCAAAAACCTCTTCTTAGCCCATCTTCCATTTCCATCTAGGATAAAAGCAATATGCTTTGGCACCTTCTTTTCTTCCATAATCTATATCTCCAATTAATATACAAATTCATAACTCAAAAAAACAAAACGCATTGAGCAAATAAAAATATCTACCCAATGCGCTATTTTACCTTATTTTACTATTGTATGTCAATTTTAATTATGTTTATGCACATTATACTGTCATAACTTCATTTGTCTTAGCTTCAACAGCATCATCAACCTTCTTAATAAACTTATCTGTAAGCTTCTGAACATCATCCTGAAGGTTTGACTGCTCATCCTCAGAAATCTCATTAGCCTTAAGTTGCTTCTTAATGCTTTCATTAGCATCTCTACGAACATTTCTGATAGCAACCTTAGCATTCTCGCCTTCCTTCTTAATATCCTTAGCAAGCTCCTTACGTCTTTCAGTAGTAAGCTCTGGGAATGTAAGACGAATAACCTTTCCATCGTTATTAGGAGTAATTCCTAAATCAGAAGTAAGAATTGCCTTCTCGATATCCTTAATAAGACTAACCTCCCAAGGCTGGATAACAAGAGTTCTACCCTCTGAAACACTGACGTTTGCAACCGTCTGCAAAGGTGAAGGAGTTCCGTAGTAATCAACTCTAATCTTATCAAGAATATGTGGATTAGCACGTCCGGCACGAATAGCAGTAAATTCAGTCTGCAAATTCTCTATGGTTTTATTCATTTTATCTTCAAATTCTTTTAAATTAACGCTCATGGTAACCTCCATATATTTTAATTTTTATCAGTTCTATTTATCTTAAAGCTTTTATCAAATAAACACAAGAAAAAAATTTATTTTTTTTATATAATTAAGCCTTGATAAGGGTTCCCTTTGTAACACCTTTAGCAGTATTTGTAATTGCATCTGGCTCATTTAATCCGAAAATCATCATAGGCATATGATTCTCCATACATAGGATTGATGAAGCTAAATCAACAACTCCAAGTCTCTTATCAATGACCTCTTCAATTGAGATTTCATCATATTTCTTAGCATCAGGATTAACCGCAGGATCAGAATCATAAACTCCATCGATTGATTTTCCTGAAAGAATAATATCAGCTTCAATTTCAATTGCTCTTAAAACAGTGCTTGTATCTGTTGAGAAATAAGGATGTCCAGTACCACCAGCAAAGAAAACAACCTTTCCCTCTTCCATCGCACTAACCGCATCATCCTTTGAGAAGAGCTTAGTAAATGCACCACAAACAAAAGGAGTAAAAATCTCAGTCTTCATACCAACACTTCTAAAAATTTCAGAAACATAGGTGCAATTCATTACTGTAGCAAGCATTCCAATCTGATCAGCCTTAGTACGGTCAATCTTCTCACTACTTCTTCCTCTCCAGAAATTTCCACCACCAGTAACAATAGCAACCTGGATACCAGCATCCACAAGGGCCTTAACCTGATTAGCTACCTTAGTACATGTCTCCTCACAAAAACCTGTCTTCTTCTCTCCAGCAAGAGCTTCTCCGCTGAGTTTAAGCATTATTCTCTTATACATTATTTCACCTTCCTGATAATATATTTTGTATCTTTTTTAGCTTCAAAAGTTACACACTTTCTCTCGTCTACAGCTGTAAGTTCAACTGCCTTACCATCTAAGAATACCTCATAGCTTCCACTACTTGGTTTCTTTAAGTAAACTGTCTTATCTTTCACACTAACAAGGCTAGCTTCATCAAGTTCATGATTCTTCCAAGTGATATCAAGAACATAACCACCTCTAGCTCTAAGGCCTGTAATCTTACCTGCGTCCCAAAGAGAAGGAAGCGCCGGAAGAATATCAACCTCTTCGTAATAGCTCTGAATAAGCATCTCTAATATAGCTGCAGTACCACCGAAGTTACCATCAATCTGGAAAATTCTTGGTGGATGAAGGTCAAGCAAACTCTCTGTAGCATAATCTCCAATAAGAGATCTTAAATGCTCCCATGCAGAATCACTATCCTTCATACGTGCATAAATACAAGATGTCCAAGCTCTACTCCAGCCTGTATATCCGCCACCAGCTTCAATTCTAAGCTCAAGAGATCTCTTCGCAGCATCGAAAAGCTCTGGTGTCTTATCTTTATCAATAATCTCGCCCGGATAAAGTCCGATCAAGTGTGAAACATGTCTATGGAATGGCTCTGACTCTTCAAATTCCTTATTCCACTCAAGGAGCTGACCTTTAGAACCAATCTTAAGTTCAGGAAGATTATCCTTAAGTTCCTCCCAAATCTGAATCTTATCTTCATCAACCTTCAAAACCTTAGCAGCCTTAATTGCATGGTCAAGCGCTTCCATCGCAAACTCGACATCAACAGTCGACGAAGTACAAATGCTGACAGGCATCTCTCCACTACCCTCGAAGTGATTCTCAGGTGACTGAGAAGGCATAATCTGATATACGCCATTTTCATCCTTGCAAAGGAAGTCCTCATAGAAAAGAGCCACATCCTTAAGGAAAGGATATCCTTCATTTCTCAAAAATTCTTCACTCTGGCTGTATTCATAATGCCACCAAACGTGCTGAGCAAACCAAGCTGCTGCACTACACCAAACACTCCATCCATAGGTCTCAGGAGTAGCTCCTGCCCACAAATCCGATGAAAGTGGAATCCAAATACCTCTACATCCAAAAAGCTTCTTAGCGGCATCTCTACCATTTTCAGCAAGCTTCCATAGATATGTAAAGAAGGCACCCATATATTCCTGAAGATGACCGCTCTCAGCAAGCCAATAGTTCATCTGAATATTTATATCATTATGGTAGTCACAATCCCAAGGTGCATAAATATCTTCATCCCACTTACCCTGAAGGTTTGCAGGTGTCTCACCTCTAGCAGAGGACGCACATAATAAATATCTTCCGTAATTAAAGTAAAGAAGAGGCATTGTCGCATCATCTATAGCAATTTTTTCACTCTTCTCATCATCCTTTTCGTAGTTATCTGTAGCATCAATAAGTCCAGCCTTAATAGCAGGATTATCTGAACTCTCTCCAAAACCACGATAAGCCTTAACTCTTTCATCCGTAGGAAGAGCTTCATAAGGGTTATTTTCAGAAACAAGTTCAAAACTGAGTCTACCATAATGAGACTTATACTCTTCTGTGTTTTCCTCGAAAAGCTCCTCATATGAAGGGCACTCTGACTCAAGCTCACACTCCTCAAATGAAGAAATACCTTCCTTAATATCTGTTCCAATATTTATAAATAATGTAATTTCCTTAGCATTTTTAACAGAAACTCCAGGTACTGTTAAATCAGGAAATTCAATACCTTTTTCAATATCACTAATATCAAGTCTCTTCTTGATATCGACTGTCTTTAACTCAATCTCTCCATCTGTTCTAATTGCAGTTAATGATGAAAATGTCATTCCACCCTCACCAGTGTAAACACCAGTAAACGCAAGGGTTGCAGCCGCCTTAAGGTTCTTTAAAACTCTCCCAGAAACTGCTTTACCATCAACTTCAATTTCAATACTCTTTTTATCTGAAATGTCAGCACCTTCATCAGTTCTCATCGAAGAGCCATCGGAAATCTTATAATCCTCATCACCCTTATAAACTTCTCTAACTAAATGAATATCGTCCTCTAAAGGTCTGTCATACCAAAAATCTGCATCAAAGCTGTCTCCGCCAGCTTCAATTTTTACAACAATTACATCCTTAACAAGCTGCGCAATATATCTATATGAAAAACTCTTTCCGTCTGCATTATAAGAAACCCGAGCTTGTGCATTTGTAAGGTCGAGTTCTCTATAATAATTATTAACTTCTCCGTGAGGTATTTTAAAATAAAGATCACCTACCGGCTTATAAGCATCTTCTTTCGATGGTCTTCCACTGATTCCACCGTCTCCTCCCCAGGCTTCATTAGCCAAGTCAGATGCAAGATCATACTTCTCTTCTTTAAGAAGTTCCCTAACCTTTGGAAGATACTCACTTCTGTCAGGATTAACTCTGGTTCTATGATATCCAGTAGTTACCCACTCATGATTAAGAGCAATTCTCTCTGTATCAGGATTACCTAGAAGCATCGCGGCGAGTCTGCCAGTTCCTATTGGAAGTCCTTCCTTCCACTCACTCGCTGGTTTTTTGTACCACAGTTTGTCATTATTCATGTCCCATATACACAAATTGTCTGCCGCATGAAGCAAAGGTACCCCCTTACTCATTCCAGCAGACAATCTATCTCCTTTATCACATTATAATTTGTAAAGATTCGCTGATATTTTATCACCATTGATAATAAGATCTCCAACTACATTACATGCGTATCTAAAGGTAGTTTCATCCAACTCCCTAGAAAATGTAGATTGTGAATAATATTCACCAAGTGTTTCCTCAATTGTGACCGTACCACCATGATCAATACTACCATATTTGGCACGAAATGTTTGGAAATCCATCTTTCCAGCATCCTTAGGTTTCTTACTGAAGAGCCCCATACCAAATCACCAGCCTTTCAATTTCGTTAACAATATTAAATAATAACGGAAAAGAATTATCCAATCGTTATAGTTTTAGTATAGATATTATACACTATTTTCTACACATTGTAACCCTAAAAATCACATAATTTAAGATTTTTTTATAATTATCAAAAAAATAGCATAAATATGATAAAAAAAAGGGTAACACAACTAAAAGTGTGCAGAATATACCCACCTTATAGTCTCTTCTCTGAACAATAAATCTCTGTAAGCCCTTAATTATGCAAATAAATCAAGATTTAAAACTATTGAAAGTACAATAAAAAGAACTGCAAGAATTCTTGTAGCAATTACAAGTCCACCTTCCATTGAACGAGCCTTGTTTCTTCCCCAATATGTCTCAGCAGCACCACTAATAGCACCTGTAAGACCAGCCTGCTTACCTTCCTGAAGAAGTACAACTACAGTAAGAGCAACACAAACTATAAGATATAAAATAAGTAAAATTCCATGAATTGTATTTAACATAATATTCCTCCAATAAATTCTTTCGCAACTTAAAATTAACCAGTGCCTTTCGATTATACAATAGTACAATTATAATTTCAAGTATTTTTTGAACCGCAAAAATTACTCACTTTTCGTACCAGGTTCATGCTGCATATCATAATAATAGAATTCATTTGGCACTACATTAGCATTCTTGTCAACACCCATCTCAAGAACTTCATCTCTTGTAAGAATAGAATCATCCAAGAAGTCTTCATCATCAATCATCTGTTTCTGGTTACTATCATCATAATAAAATGAGTATTTATAGTTATATGATTCCCACCTATCTTTCTCAGGATTATAAAGATACCACACAAATGCGTTCCACTTTTGACTCTGGGCATCATACTCAGATTTTTCACTAATCTCATAAGCATCATAATAATAAGTTTTTCCATCAGTTGGATATCTCATCTGAGGATTTCTAATTACAATCGCAGACTTGCTTGCTGCATCAAAAGTAACTCCCTCGCTGAAAAACTCATGCTTATTATAGTATCGTCCTTCGAACCATACATCTGAAAAGTATCCAGTATAGCCACCACCATCATATAAATATGTATAACCAGTGCCTGTACTACCAAAAATTGAATTAATAAGAACAAGCTTTACAAAAGCGCCTTCTTTACCCACTTTCTCTCTAACATCATTCCATGTAAGCTCTTCTAAGTCCTTCTCATCCTCAGGAACATCCATATTTCCATAAGCCTTAAGAACCTTAGCAATATCATTTAATGAAGTCTTTGTAGACATATCATCGTCAGACCCATCAAACTTATACCAGGCATTAATCAAATCCTCAGTAATATCCTGTCCACCACCTGTTCCAGCACCACCATAGCTATGAGTCTCGCCATTATAGGTTATATCAACGAGGTAATGTGCACTTGATGACCACTGATATGTAGCATCCTCATCCAACGCAAGAGCAACAGCTCCCATCACAGAAGGGAAACCAATAGAATCGCAAATATATGGATAACAGAAGGTTGCAAGCATAGCATTTCCATCTGTACGGTAATATGGGTCCTGAATATAAAAAGTCTGATCCACATGAGGAGATGTTGAAAGTCCGTAATATGGCGAGGACTCACTCTTTTGTAAAATACCTCTTACAGCAGCACCTGAATACAGACAAATCTTATCAAACCCAGCCTGAACTGCATCTAGTTTTTCAAAGAAAGTCATAGAAGAATCTGTGTATGTATCGATTAGATACTGCTTATAATCCTTAAGTTCAGGACATTCCACACTAAGACCAGTATCCTCATAGGTTGAATAACCAGTCCAAGCCTTTATCTTAAGACTTCCGCCATCAACATAATTACTTCTGAAAATATAACCACCATTTACTCTTCCCTTTGTTGCATCCTCATAAACAACATCAGCAAAAAGATATCCTGTATAATACGCAATTCTCGCAGTATTCTCAGCGCTATCTTCTTTTAACATTGAGCTATCCTCATCCACGATAATAAAACTCTTAGGATCTGGATTATCAGTTTTCACATAGAAAAAGTTGCAAACACCCTCGCAAAGTGGCTGAAGAGAATATGAATAGTTCTTTACTTTTTCAATATTTGCTTCATCAGGCGCAGCTGTATAGCTATAAGCCTCAGGTGTACTATCTGGAGAAGCTGTATTATTTGCATCCGAACCACCAGGACCAGTCGTTTCACCAGGATTATATGTCTCATTAGGTTCATACGGATAGAAACCACCAGGAGCTGGACTTCCCATTGGAGACATAGTTAAGTATGGCTGTATCGTTCGATAATTAGAAGCAGAACCAGTCGCAGTAACCCTAGGTCCATATGTAACCAATGGTTTCTTAACCACTCCAGCAGGTGATGCTGTCACGCTTCCAGCATTACCAACAATAACGGAAATAATGGTATTTAATCTCTTACCCTTCTTATTTTTACCTTTGGTTGTAACCTTAATAAGAGTCTTACCATCCTTAAGACCTGTAATAATAAGCTTCTTTTTCTTAGCCTTAGCTTTAACAATGCTAGAATCAAAGACCTTCACCTTATAGGTTTTCTTAGCCTTACCCTTGGTCTTAATCTTTATATTAACCTTTGCTTTTTCATTAGCATTAAGTCTAACAACCCTTTTAACCTTAAGTTTCTTAACATAACCCTTAGATTTAGCATCTGCATTAGTACCATTAGGCACTACCCCTCCAGTAATAATCATCGAAGCGCTCAAAACAAAAGCAATACCTCTTTTAAAACTATCCTTACACTTCATAAGTCGAATCTCCCTCCTGTTATCACCCAAGTCAATTTACTTCAAATTAACATCTCTTCAAACCTTCAAACATCAGTCAATCATAGAATTAATCATATAAATAAGTGGTGAATTCCAATATACCGTAACCTCATTACATGAAAAACTTTGATCATTATCAACATAACACTTAGCATCAGGGCTTTCAGATAAAACACCCTTTGCATATGGATCTTCAAGCGCACTATCAACACCACCAACAAGCATTCCAGGCATTGTCTGCTCAAGATACTGAGAAGGTCTGTGATGTGTATGTTCTGGTGAAAGTGTTCCCGTACCAGTCACAAATGAATATCCCACAGCATTAGTTCCAAACACATAATTAACTGAATCCTTTGCATACTTCTCGTATTT
Source organism: Lachnospiraceae bacterium (assembly GCA_024691565.1). Lineage (GTDB taxonomy): Bacteria > Bacillota > Clostridia > Lachnospirales > Lachnospiraceae > JAEEJA01. Next base: position 19,116 of record JAILNN010000042.1, read on the forward strand.
CTCATCATTTTCAGTTAAATCATATGCCATTTCCAAAAGCATACCAGAGTTCAAAATATCCATATTTGAACCCCAAATATAATTACCATCCTTAACATTGATATTAAAGAAGTTTTCATCACAATTTTCAACCATATCATCAGCCGCTTCAATAACTGTATCAGATGCAAGTTTCACTAAATCAGAATCGGCCTTTTCAAATACATCCGATTTGAGAATATCAACCCAACCATAATATCCAACATACATCCAACCAAAACCATATAATGAATTTGTGGTCTCGATGCACTCCTTAATTTCCTTAAGGTACTTCTTATCCTCTGTCACCTTATAAAGCTCAACTGCTGCAAAGAAAGCCTCATCATAGTATCCACCGTCTTTATATTCACCAGTTGTAATATCAGGCGGATTAACAAAGCAGATAATATCCATACCCTTTTTCTTATAAAAATCAAACGCTTTCTCAGCTGCCTTCAAGCATTTATCAGCATAATCCTTATCAACATCTCTATATGTTTCTGATGCCATAGCCATAACAGCCGCAAAATCAAGGGTTGCAGTATTTGAAACCTTGCAAACAACCAACTCATCAGTTTCTTCCTCAGGCATAACCACCTCAGGGAACATCTTACAAGTAACCTTATGGTAAACTCCACCATTATCAGCCTGCATCTTAAGAAGCCAATCAAGCTCAAATTTAGCCTCATCCAAAATATCTGGCACATCATTACCACTCTCAGGAATTCCAATATCATCGCTATTTACATACTTAGCCATTTCATCAGAATCATCCTCACTGAAATTTTCATAAGCTAAAAGTAAATCTGCAACTGCCTTACAACCAGAAACTGTATATCTACCGTAGTCCCCAGCATCGTGCCAACCACCACTAACATCAATCTTTTTATTAGTATCGTAAATTGTAGCCTTAGAATCATGACACTTATCATGAGCAAAATCTCCAGCATGTTCACTATCCAATTCAACCCCACAACGCTGTAAATACAACATCTTCATAGAGTCTATATATGCCTGTTCATAAACATCATTGCCAATCTTAAATTCATAAGACTCAACACCATCTTTAGTAACAATTTTGTAGGTTCCCTCTTCTTTAACCTCAGAGAAATCACCATAAGAGTTAAACTCGCCAGCATCCTTATTTTCTGTCCTATCAGTAATCTCACCCTCAAAGACAGTTTCATCTGTTTCTGTATTCACAACAGAAAAGCTGTCATCAGCCTCATCTAAATCTGAGAAAACAGCAACCTTCTCGCTATCCTCTAAATATCCAAGCTGATTAATCTTCACCTGACTAATCTCAGGTCCCTCCTCAGGCTTAATCATAGATGAATCATCCACAACTACAAGAGAAATGTTATCAAACATCATAGAGTGTTCGCCAAGATCAGCAGACCTCTTACCAGTATCCTTAATAGACTTAACCAAACCTAAATTAAAGCAAAATCTTGGTGCAGGATCAGAATCCTCTTCCATAGTAAATTCACTCTCTACATGCTGAACTTCCTCGTTGGCAGTAATCGTACCATCCGCATATGCATGATAATCTCCACCATTTATCTGAATTCTCCAATCAAAATCTCTTTCAATTGTAGAATGCACATCAAATTCAAGCTTATATTTTCCACCTTTATATATCTTAAATCCGTCATAGAAAACCTGAACACCATGTTCAACGCCTCCAATACCGGTTATATCCAATTGAAGTTCGCCGTCTTCATTCACGTCCATATCGGCCTTTCCGCCGTTAGTATACAAAGAAAAGTTACCCTTTCCATCTGTGAAATCGCCGCCTTTAATCAAATTATCAGCATTATTAACTGATGATTCTTCCTTTTTTTCACTACCCTTTTTTCCCTTATCACTACCTGTGTTAGCCTGGCAACCAGGTAAAAACGCTGTAGTCAAACTAAGAACAGCAGCAAAACAAATACCCCTAACGATTCCCTTATTTAAAATTTTCCCCATAACAAACTCCTTCTAAAAAACAAAGAGGATATCCGATTCTAATGTATATAAGCACACAAACAACACTACTTACTACCTGAATTAAGATATCCCCTTCTTAATAAATCACATTTAATTACAAATCAATGTTTCAAAACTTGAAAATTATTTATTATAATTTACAATTTTTCCAAAATCTGGCTTTAATGATGCACCACCAACAAGTCCACCATCAATGTCAGGCTTAGCAAGAAGCTCAGCTGCATTACCAGCATTCATTGATCCACCATACTGAATACGAACTGCATCTGCAGTAGCAGCATCATACATCTCAGCGATGCAATCACGGATACCCTTACAAACTTCCTCAGCCTGGTCGCTTGTAGCAGTCTTTCCAGTACCAATAGCCCAGATTGGCTCATAAGCGATAACAAGTTCCTTAACCTGATCAGCAGTAACTCCATTAAGATCAGACTTAATCTGGAAACGAATCCAATCCATTGTAACGCCCATTTCTCTCTGCTCAAGGCTCTCACCACAGCAAAGAATAGGTGTAAGACCAGCTTCAAAAGCCTTCTTAACCTTCTTATTAAGGAGTTCATCATCCTCCTTGAAGTAATCACGACGCTCTGAATGTCCGATGATAACATACTTAACACCTGCATCAACAAGCATTGCAGCAGAAACTTCACCAGTGTAAGCACCGCTCTCTTCAAAATACATATTCTCAGCACCAACTTCAACATTTGAACCCTTACAAGCTTCAACTACAGGGCAAATATCAATTGCTGGTACACAATAAACAACATCAACTTCATCGTTGTTAACTAAATCCTTTAATTCATTAACTAAGGCAACTGCCTCACTAGGAGTCTTATTCATCTTCCAGTTACCTGCAATAATTTTCTTTCTAGCCATTTTCCCCTCCATGGTAAATGTGTATATAAAAATTTTTATTTCGATGCATTTTTCAGCAAAACAAGATTTTATTTACAGATGCTTCACAGAAAAATGTTGAAAACATTTTTCTGTGAACATCGAATGATAGCTTGAATCGCAAGAAATGCCAAAATAAAAATTTTCACGTATGATTTTTATTTTGATGCATTTCTTAGCGAATGAAAGCTATCATTTATTGTCAGCAGCTACTACACCTGGAAGTTCCTTACCTTCCAAGAACTCAAGGCTTGCGCCACCACCTGTTGAAATATGAGTCATCTTATCGCCAAATCCAAGCTGGTTACAAGCTGCTGCTGAATCACCACCACCGATGATTGTTGTAGCACCTTCAAGCTCAGCAAGAGCCTCAGCAACCTTAACTGTACCCTTAGCAAAGTTAGGCATTTCGAAACATCCCATTGGTCCGTTCCAAACAACTGTCTTAGCGCCCTTGATTGCGTTAGCGAAAAGCTCTGATGTCTTCTCTCCGATATCAAGACCTTCCATATCTGCTGGAATCTCACCACGACCAACTGTCTTAAAGTTAGCATCATTTGAGAAATCATCTGCAACTACTGTATCAATAGGGATAAGAAGCTTAACGCCTTTTTCTTCAGCCTTCTTTTCCATATCAAGTGCATACTGCTTATAATCTTCTTCAAGAAGAGATTTTCCTGTTTCCTCACCATGAGCAGCCATGAATGTATAAGCCATTCCACCACCGATGATAAGTGTATCAACTTTATCAAGAAGGTTATTAATTACAGGAATCTTAGATGAAACCTTAGCTCCACCAAGAATAGCTACGAATGGTCTTTCAGGATTGTTAACAGCGTTTCCAAGGAAGTCAATTTCCTTCTGCATAAGGTATCCAACTGCACAATCTCCACCCTTAGCACGAATTTCATCAGCAACACCAACATTTGAGCAATGAGCTCTGTGTGCTGTACCGAAAGCATCATTAACGAATAAATCTGCGATAGAAGCAAGATCCTTAGAGAATGCCTCTCCGTTCTTTGTCTCTTCTGCACGATAACGTGTGTTTTCAAGAAGAACAACATCTCCATTGTTCATTGCATCAATAGCAGCCTTTGCATTTTCTCCAACAACGTTGTTGTCTGGAGCAAATTTAACTTCCTGTCCGAGAAGTTCTGTAAGTCTCTTAGCAACTGGTGCGAGTGAAAGCTCTGGCTTTGGCTCTCCCTTTGGCTTTCCAAGGTGAGAACAAAGAATAACTTTTCCGCCATCTCCGATTAATTTCTTAATAGTAGGAAGTGCAGCAACAAGACGATTCTCGTCTGTAATGTTTAAATCTGCATCAAGTGGAACATTAAAGTCACATCTTACGAGGACCTTTTTTCCGTTTACATTAATGTCGTCAACTGATTTTTTGTTTAACATCTTTCTTTTTCCTTTCAAATATTATTTTGTCTTTTACGCACAAAAGCCCAACCGAAAAGGTTGGGCCTGTAGTTTTAATGGTTACGTTAATAAGTTATCAACTCAATTATAGTTTTTTATAGCGGATAACCTTTTTTCAAAAACTGCGGACACAGCCATCCTTAACCAAATAAGATATATGATACCTTGATTGTGTGAATTAAGCTAACTCAGCAAAATACTTAATTGTTCGAGGAACAATCAAGTTCACAAATTTAATTAAGCCAATTCAGCAAAGTACTTGATAGTTCGAGGAACAATCAAGTTCATAGATTGAATTAAGCCAACTCAGCAAAATACTTGATTGTTCTTACCATCTGGCTTGTGTATGAATTCTCATTATCATACCATGAAACAACCTGTACTTCATAAAGATCATCAGCAATCTGAGATACCATTGTCTGTGTTGCATCGAAGCGAGAACCAACTCTCATTCCGATAACGTCTGAAGATACGATAGGATCCTCGTTGTAGCCAAATGACTCACTCTGAGCAGCCTTCATTGCAGCGTTGATACCTTCTACAGAAACGTTAGCACCCTTAACTACTGCTGTAAGGATAGTTGTTGAACCTGTTGGTACAGGAACTCTCTGAGCAGATCCGATAAGCTTTCCATTAAGCTCAGGAATAACAAGACCGATAGCCTTTGCTGCACCTGTTGAGTTAGGAACGATATTAGCTGCACCAGCTCTAGCACGACGAAGGTCACCCTTTCTGTGTGGTCCGTCAAGAATCATCTGATCACCTGTGTAAGCATGGATTGTGCTCATGATACCGCTCTGGATTGGAGCATAGTCATTAAGTGCCTTTGCCATAGGAGCAAGACAGTTTGTTGTACATGATGCTGCAGAAATGATTGTATCCTCTGATGTAAGTGTATCATTGTTAACTGAGAATACGATTGTCTTAAGATCATTTCCAGCTGGAGCTGAAATAACAACTTTCTTAGCACCTGCATCTATATGAGCCTGTGACTTAGCCTTTGATGTGTAGAATCCTGTACATTCAAGAACTACATCAACTCCGATTTCACCCCAAGGAAGGTTCTTAGCGTCTGCCTCAGCATAAATCTTAAGTGTCTTTCCGTCTACTGTGATTGTATTAGCTTCATCGTCAGCTGATACTGTGTGAAGGTTCTCGCCGATCTTTCCAGCATATCCACCCTGTGCTGTGTCATACTTAAGAAGATGTGCAAGCATTGAAGGCTTTGTAAGATCGTTGATTGCAACAACCTCATAACCCTCAGCACCAAACATCTGTCTGAATGCAAGACGACCGATACGACCAAAACCGTTAATAGCTACTTTTACTGCCATTTTAAAAAATCCTCCTATTAAAGAAATAATATTATTTGTCGGTATCATAATTACTTTTACAGCGCACCGATAAACACTGTTAATATTCTAAACAATCAGCGATGAAATTTCAAGTCTTTTTTATTACTAATCATTTCATCTCCAACTGAATAAAGCAAGTTAAAATTTAGCTAACAAGCCTTTATATAGACGCTAGCTAGTAAACACACCAAACTAAATCTATAGTTTCCACCAACGACCTTCTTTATTATCGCTACTTCCACCATTAGATTTATTATCATCTCCAGAATTGGTTTTACGCTTTCTAAAGAAGCTAAGATTTCTCTTCTGGTTATCCAAACTCTTAAGAGTATTCACCAAATCATTGATATCATCCACATCTCCATTAGGAACAGGTGGAGTACTCTTATAAGCTCTCTTATCAGTAATTGTAGGCTCAGATAAATACTGTTCATCAACTCCTGCACCACCATTAGCTGATTCTCCGCTAGTATGTGCCTCACTATCATGAGCAACTTCTACATCATAGAAATACAAACGAAGGTCATTATACATTTCCCTAGCGTCCGAATATCTGTTTTCCTTATCAAACTGAGTAGCCTTCAAAATAATATTCATAAGGCGCTTATTAACAGACTCCAAACGAGGAATCTGATTTCCTGCAAGTCTCATTTCCTCCGCAGCTTCCTTATCAGAAAACTTAATAGGATTAGGCGCAAGAGGCATAAAAGGAAATCTTGCATCATTAACAAGCCTATACATAAGTATTCCAAGAGAATAGATATCAACGCGGCAGTCATACTGCTCGCCTCTGGCAACCTCAGGAGCCATGTACATATTTGTTCCCTGCTGGGAAGTCATGTTACTAGACCCTTCAAGCTTTCTAGCGATACCAAAATCTCCGAGCTTATAAGACCCAAACTCATTTAAGAAAATATTATCTAGTTTTATATCCCTATGAATAATATTCAAGGTTTCACACGCAATAAGCGCACTACAAACGTCCATTCCCATCTTAACAACTTCAATTTCAGGCATCCAATATTCCTTAAGCCTGTTAGGAAGTGACTCAAGTAGTTCCATCTTGATGAAGATAATCCATGATTTTTTATCCTTACCTTCAACAACCATATAGTCTTCAATACTAACAACGTTAGCAGCACTCTTCAAGGACTGCATAACCTTGATTTCCTGCAAAAGACTCTTAACAACATCAACATAATAAGAATAAATCTCGGCTTCGTTCATACCAGCCTGCTGCAATTCCCTAATTTCGCTCTTGTCAGCTGGAAGTTGTATCATTTTCAAGGCAGAATATGAAACATCGCCAAAGAATTCTCTTTTAATTTTAAAAACTTTTCCATAAGACCCTTCACCCAGAACGCTATCAACGCTCCAACCAGGCATTATGCTCTCTAATCCAGTCACGATTATTTCCCCCTCGTATCTACTTAACCTCAGCTAAAACAACGGTAATATTATCATATCCACCGTTATCAAGTGCTGTTTGAACTAATGCATCAACTTTTTCTTCCAAACTAAGATCACTATTAACAATCTGTTCAATCAATTCCATAGGAACCATATCCGAAAGCCCATCACTACAGGTCAGATAATAATCTCCAGACCTAACCTTTCCAAATCTAACTGATGGTTCCAAAATATACTCATCTTCAGGAATACCCAAAAACTGTGTAAGTCCCGGTTTTCCAACAAGATTGTGTTTTTTATAATATTCCTCATCTGTATGAGGTGTAAAAACTTTCTCAATATGATTATGTCTAATCCTGTAAATTGGGCTATCTCCGACATTTACAAAGGCACATTTCCCTTTATAAATCATGCAGAGTGCCAAGGTTGTTCCAATCCATTCTTCAGAAATCTGAAGACCTTCAGAAGCTACAATTCCGTTGACATATAAAATCAACTTAGTAATCAGTTCCTCATCAAAAACAAGCTTCTCTCCGCTCTCCTTAATATATTCTAAATACTCAACCAACCTTTCATGGATGTTTTTAGCTGCCAAATAAGATGCTGTCTCCCCCGCAGCAAGGCCTCCCATACCATCAAAAACTCCAAAGGTTGTAAAACTATCAGTATCAAATTCCCAGGTTTCAAACACATAGTATGCCGAATGAAACTCAGGTAAATACATACCGTTAAAATAGATATTATCCTCATTACTATCCCTTTTTTCACCTTGATGGTTAACACCATATGCCCTAATAGTCTTTTTCTCTTTCTCCTTACTCACAACAATTCTCCTTATAATTATTGATTCTTAATCACCTAAGAACACGTAAACTCATGTTCTATCCACTAACCACTGTTACTTTCACGCAATTTTTCATATATATAATATTATACTCAAAATGCGAATAAGTACAACCAAAAATTATAAAGGAACGTCTATTTTTATATCAAAAATTACACTTCTTTAAGTCTATCTAAACTCTGAATTTCTTCAGTAGTCATGCCAGTGTACTCTTCAACCTCTTTTTGTGAAGGCTCTCTCTTTAACTCCTCCTTCAAAAACTCTCTCGCGCTTTGAAGTAAATTCAACCTGGAAACTATTGCATTCTCCTCAAAAACCATGCGCTTATTTTCACTAATATATCCAACAACAGCGCTCTTTACTTCATAAAGAACCTCTTTTTCAATATCGATTACCTTTGGTTTTCCATCCTTAAAAAGAATTGATCCATACTCTTTTGGTTGATTAGCAAAGGCATTAACAGTCTCAACGAGTTTTAAATTTCCTTCTGCGCAAAGGTCACCAAACGGATTCTTCTCATCCACATAATACTTTGCTATGGCTTCAACTGCTTCCATTTTTTCAACTATCAAATTATTTACGGATTCTTTATCACCCTCAAAGATTTTCTCATATATCAAAGACAATCTGTCAACATCAGCTTTCTTAGCAAATTCATCTATTACAGAATTGACCTTTTCATTCAATTCTTCATCATCAAGTTTATAGAAATTCTTAACTACAAATTCATTATATTTTACTTTACTATCTTCTTCATTTTCATCATCTTCATCATCTAGTTCATTAAAAAAACTCTCTATCTTATCTTTTGCATCTTTATCATTTTCTATATCTTTACCGATATCATCTTCATCATTTTTATCATTTGAATCTTCAAGATTTTCATTCTCTGCTTCAAGAATCTGCCTATCTTTTTCACGTTTAATATCATTAATATAAGCTTCAGTTTCTGAATCAGTTTCATAGCCAGTAATGGTCACACCCTTGGCAGAAAGATAGTCATATACAGCCTTCTTTGACACCTCATCATCACTTAAATCTTCTCCCATATATTCCTTAATTTCTTCTTTTGTCAAAACATTTTTCTGGGTTTTTGCAATTTCAACAAGACTTGTTACACCTTCTAAAAAGTCATTCATATTAAGATTAGAATTCGTGATATCTGCCATATTATTCAATCTCCATTTTTCTCTTTTTTTTAAAGCAGAATTATTCTATCAAATTATGAACATTTTGTAAACAAATATTATACAAAAAAAAGCCATCCGAAACTACTATGTTCCAGATGGCTTTCAAAGTCATATTTATATAATTGTCTAGCAAAAATTTTCTAATGTATAGAACTTAGAATTAAAGCTGTGGTCCAGCAGGAACAAGAGCTTTACCAGCTTCATTTCCTGTATACTTAACGAAGTTCTTCTGGAATCTAGCAGCTAAATCCTTAGCCTTTGTCTCCCACTCAGAAGCATCAGCATATGTATCACGAGGATCAAGAATTCCTGAATCAACACCTGGAAGCTCTGTAGGAACTTCAAAGTTGAAGTAAGGAATTGTCTTTGTAGGAGCGTTCTTGATGTCACCATTAAGGATTGCATCGATGATTCCACGAGTATCCTTGATTGTGATACGCTTTCCTGTTCCATTCCATCCTGTATTAACAAGATATGCCTTAGCACCGCTCTTCTGCATCTTCTTAACGAGCTCCTCAGCATACTTTGTAGGATGAAGCTCTAAGAATGCCTGACCGAAACAAGCTGAGAATGTAGGAGTAGGCTCTGTAATTCCACGCTCTGTACCAGCAAGCTTAGCAGTAAATCCTGAAAGGAAGTAATACTGTGTCTGCTCTGGAGTAAGAACTGAAACTGGAGGAAGTACTCCGAATGCGTCAGCTGAAAGGAAGATTACATTTTCAGCAGCTGGGCCGCTTGAAATTCCGTTAACGTTCTTAACAATCTTCTCAATATGATCGATTGGGTAAGAAACACGTGTATTTTCTGTAACGCTCTTATCAGCGAAATCAATCTTTCCATCGTCAGCAACTGTAACGTTCTCTAAAAGAGCATCTCTTCTGATTGCGTTATAGATATCTGGCTCTGATTCTTTATCAAGGTTAATAACCTTAGCATAACATCCACCTTCAAGGTTGAATACACCGTTGTCATCCCAACCATGCTCATCATCACCAATGAGAAGTCTCTTAGGATCTGTTGAAAGAGTTGTCTTACCTGTTCCTGAAAGACCAAAGAAGATTGCTGTATGCTCACCGTTCATATCTGTGTTTGCTGAACAGTGCATTGAAGCCATTCCATTAAGTGGAAGGAAGTAGTTCTGCATTGAGAACATACCCTTCTTCATCTCTCCACCATACCAAGTGTTAAGGATAATCTGCTCACGACTTGTAACGTTGAAAAGAACTGCTGTCTCTGAATTAAGACCAAGTTCCTTATAGTTTTCTACCTTAGCCTTTGATGCTGTATATACAATGAAGTTAGGCTCAAAATTAGCTTCCTCTTCAGGAGTTGGCTGGATAAACATATTCTTAACGAAATGTGCCTGCCAAGCTACTTCCATGATGAAACGAACAGCCATACGAGAGTCTTTGTTAGCTCCGCAGAAACCATCAACAACATAAAGTTTCTTTCCTGAAAGCTGCTTAAGTGCAAGATCTTTACAAGCATCCCAAGCTTCTTTGCTTGCTCTGTGGTTATCATTTGGATATTCATCTGATGTCCACCAAACTGTATCCTTAGAATTCTCATCTTCAACGATGAACTTGTCTTTAGGAGAACGTCCAGTATAAATACCTGTCATAACGTTAACTGCATCAAGTTCTGTAAGCTGACCTTTGTCATAGCCTGTAAGAGTTGGGTCCATCTCGTCTTCAAAAAGCTTTTCATAAGATGGATTATAGATAATTTCTTTGACATCATTAATGCCATACTTGCTTAAATCAACATTTGCCATTTTGCTTTACCTCATTTCTTTTAGTGTTAAATTGAATATAAAAAAATCACAAAAAGCATTATACTACAAACAAAATAAAAATAACAGACTTTTTTTTTAATATTAGTCAAAACTAACAAAATTCACAAAAAATCGGTGCAAAGCCCCAGATTTAGCCACTCTTACAAAGTGACCAAATCTTTTTTTTGAGGCAAAGCACCGAAAAATAATTAATCTTCATAATTTTCTACGGTAACTGTAACACTACTTTTACCTTTAACAATCACATTTCCATCACTATCCTTAATAGTTACAGTTTTACCCTTAGAATCCTTAATTGTACCTTCGTTATATAGGTTTGTAACCGTACTATCTTCGGTAACAATCCATGTAGATTTCTCACTGATATGAAGGCTACACTCGCCATCACCACCATCACCTGCATTAGACTCGTCGTCAATAAAGGCACCCTTTAATGTACTCTTTCCATTCATATAGAAATCTAAATTACTAATGCTATCATAAATCACATCACCCTTCATATCCTGATCTTTGGCTGTAAATTTACAATCAGCACCATTTGAACCTGAACTTCCCCAGCCTCTTTTATTAGAATTTCCAGTACACTTAAGGAAGAAATCATTACCCTTAGAATAGCTTATATCAACATCTTCAATATAGAAGGTACTCTCGGTATTAGTGGTATAGAACATTCCACCATTTTTAGCTGTAAGAGAGCCGCCTGTCATCTTAAAGGTTCCATTTCCCTCTTCAGAGTCACCAGACATACTTTGGTAAACAATAACATTCCAAGTACAATCATTCTGAGAGTTCTCAGGCATATCTCCAGACAAATCACAATTCTTTAAAACAATAGAATTTTGTCCTTCAATACAAATCGCTTCAGAATTTGTTGCTGTAAGTTTAGCATTTTTTACGCTAATATCTGCAGTAGAGTATATTGCAGGAGAACCAGTACCTTCACTAGTATAGCTTCCTCCATTAACCTTCATTGTGCCGCCACCTCTATCACTTCTAATAGCAGCACTTGACTCTCCCTTAGTATTAACAGTTAAATTAGATGCTTTAAGAGTTCCACCACCTGCAACATGGATTCCTCCAGATGTTCCTTTAGTAGTACTAATCTTAGTATTCTTAACAACGGCAGTTCCATCACCATATGCAAACACACCAGCACCACCAG
>JAILNN010000048.1 GCA_024691565.1 Lachnospiraceae bacterium
TTCACATAATTCGGGTTTATTCCAGAATGTGTACCAGGTTAGTTCTTGGCCAACCTCCTCACATCTGGCATTGACATTGTAGTAACGATAAATGAATATCATTACTAACATCACTATAAATCCGAATAATACAAGATCCATTTTGTTATCTCACTTCTATATTTCCTTGTTTGTACTTAGGTGTTCGGCATAAGCAAAAAATTTCTCAGCCTTATTTTGTATATACCTCATATACTCCTCCATATAAGCCCAATCAGGATGATTATCCTTAGTTGGGAGTAGAATTTCGTCTTTCTCCATTGTTTCTTTTTCCCACTTATCAATGAACGCATATTGCTTTCCTACCCGGCGTATAATTGGAAGAAAAAAAAGAGCAATAGATGGATTCATATTAAACATAGGATATAAGACATTTACATCATCCGATGCCCAGAACTCCTGTGTCTGATAAAAAGCTTCACCAACAGAACCATTATAAGTTACCGTAATTGTATTGGCTGGATGAATATTTCCTGTGTTTCCAATTTTGGCCGTGACACCGTTATTAGCGGCACTGGCACCAATAAAGTTAATGTCCCCTTGCTTCATATTTGCTTTTGTCAAACGAGTGCCTTTGACAACGCGAAACAAATCTCCAATTTTATATGCCTGCCATTTGCTACAATCAATTTTGTGCAAAGGAATTTCTTTTCCAAGTAGGTCTATTCTATTAGAGATTTTCTCTTCTGTCTTTCTTATATAGTTTTCCATATACCCCCAGTCAGGACTGCCATTTGAAAGGACGGGTAGTTTTATTGTGTCATTGATGTAGGTTTCGTAAGTAACTTTATCATCATAGGCATACTTCGACATATTAACGAGAAGTAGAACACGTAGGAAGAGTAATCTTTCTCTATTTGCATTAAATTTTGGTTGAAGGATTTTGGCAGAATCACCAACAACACATTTCGTAGACTGAAAGGCCACAAAGCCAGAAGAACCACTCCTGGCGACTGTGAGACACATACCCTCGGAAATCCTATAATTACGACTCTTGCAATATTCCTCGTCTATGTATCCAATACATCCATTATTTTCCTTTCCACTCTGTATGGCAGGGAGTGTACCAGGATGCTCGTATATTTCCTTTTTGGTAATACCTGTACCATTAAGAATGTCGAGCAGTTCTCCGATACGGAAATCCTTCCACTCTGATATATCTATCTTATTCATGCTTTATCGTAATGATTACATCATCATTTTTCTCTGATATTTCACTATTATAGAGAACATTTGATAATAATGACTCTCCAAACTCTTTAGGATCTATCTCTTTATTATACATCTCATAGTCCATCATTGTTCTTATGAAGTCTTCCTCAAAAATCTCAAATGGTTTTTTCGGCATCTGAAATGATAGATGTTGATGAGGATTTATTACCTGTCTTGTGTTATACTTATCATCTAAACCATCATGTATCGCCTTAACCCAGTAATCCTCTATTTCTTGCCACTTTCCTCGGACATCTTGTCGACCTTGATTTTTAACAGTCAACAAACCGTCATCTTCTATATAATATCCGATGATGTTCTGGCCGTTCTGTGGTGTTCCACTTTCAAATACGAAAATCGATGTGGTAACACCAACACGGAAAAAGAGATTTTCCGGTAACTTTATTATTGTCTTCAGGCAATGCTTCTCCAAAAGTTTATTTCCAAACCTTTTATTCTTACCGTCTTTTTCCAACTTTTTATCTGGCAAAATAAAGGCACACTGAATATGACGTGGCACATCAGGATTTTGTGGATCATAGGCAACACTATCAAGGACATTCTGAACAATTTCTATACAACCATTCTTATGCTCGTATGGAGGATTCATAAGTACTTTTGTTATACCCTTTCCTTTCATCCAGTTACAAGCATCTTCCGTTCTGGTATCCATGTGCTCAATATTTGTCTTGCCGTCTTTGTGAATAAGCATATTAGCACAGGCCAGGGCGAATATCTCTCGATCGAATTCTATTCCGAAAAGCTGTTTTTTTGTAATACTCTTATAGGATCTGGAATTTACTCCTCCAGATTCTTTTATCATATTACACATGGCTTTTACAAGAAAAGCTCCAGACCCACAGGTTGCATCGAGCACCTTATCGTGCATATTAACATCTATCAATCGATACATAAAAGATGTAATATGATCAGGAGTGAAGACCTGGCCTGATTCGCTTTTCGCTTTATATCGGCTAAACTCGTTAAAGAATATACCCATAACATCCTCGCCGTTCCAATAATCCGAATTAACGCAGTCAGAAATCTCTGTCACCCAGCCTATAAAATCATTAATGGCTTCCTGATTATCTGGGTTATTCATTTTTATTTCACGGTAAACCTCAAGAAGAAAATCTATCTTCGCTTTTTCTCTTTCACTTTCAGTTTCCTGCTTTTGAAGAGTGGCCTCGATCTCATATTTCATTCCGAGATATGACTGATCCTTCACCAGCTTTGCATCAAACCTCTTGGCCACAAGAGCACAAGCAGTAAAAATCATACGATGATATAAGTTTTTAATTCCAAACTTAAAATGAAGACAATCGTTGATTTTCTTTGTTAGCTCATAAATCTTCTGTTTATCAATCTTATTTTCATTGAATAATGCTAAATAGTAAGACTTATGCTGCAGATCCTTGGCAAGTTCCTCAACTTTCGAAATCTCATCCGACATATTCATAGTAGTGCTGTCATATTTGACAACATACTGCTCTTTTCCATTGTAAAGGATGCCTACAATACGCTTGTATTTCTGCGCAGCAATTCTTATATTACGTGTCAGTTCTTCTATCCATGCAGGATTATATACATCCTCTTTGGTAGATTTTGCTTCTAAAATAATGGCGACCTTTGTTTTATCATCAGGTAAATACCACCCGTCAGGTTTCTTATCCTTTCCATCACCTTTTAGTTTTAGCTGATTGAAAGTCTTTATCTGACCGGTTCCCTGCAGAACGCCTGGTTCATTGTCATCAAAACCTAATATTTGATGGGCATGAAGTCTAACGTCATCTTCATCTACAATATTCATTCTGTCTAAATATCGTTTTAAATATATAAATTTATACTTTGTTTTTTGGACGGGTTTCCAGACGTACTTTAAAGGACTTTGCCCTACTCTACTCTCTTCGATGAGTATAGTCTGATAAACCTTCGTTTTTCGGAAGATTTATTGCAGATCCCCGTAAATGTCCTTCAATTCGTCCCCGAACTCATATTTGAGATCATCGAAGTCCGCAGACTGTATGACTTGTAAATCGTCTTCTGTGAAGCCGTGAGT
>JAILNN010000083.1 GCA_024691565.1 Lachnospiraceae bacterium
TCATCAGTAATCTCAGATTCTTTAAGAATATGTGTCTCCCTGCCTTCATAAAGAGATGGTAGGTCTTTTTCTAGAATTGTAAATGAGCGGTTTAACTCTGTTTTCGATACACAGCTATAGTGTACAAAAAAATCTTCATTACATGTATTAATGAAGTAGGAGCAGAGTTGCGCGACAATATTATACATTCTATTCATCTTGTTCATGGTTACATTTGCCTTTCGTCTTAAATTCGTCTTAATAAAAAGAAAAATTGTGGATTAATTATAGCGTGTTTATGGGGTAAAATGCAATATAAAAAAATGAACACAAAAAGTTCACAAAAATTATTAGCACTCACTATTGACGAGTGCTAATAAAAGTGGTATACTTCTTTTCGAAACAAGGAAATAGATAAAACACAGGCTAAGATGCCTGCGACACATTTACAAAGGAGGAATGACATATGTTAATGCCTAGTATTTTTGGAGAAGATTTATTTGATGACTTTTTTACAACACCATTCAGTGGTTACAGAACAGTTAATAACAACGGTCTTATGAAGACTGATATCAAAGATAAAAAAGATGCTTTTGAAATTCTAATCAGTCTTCCTGGAGTTAAGAAAGAAAATGTTCAGGCCGATTTGAAGAATGGTTACTTAACAATTAATGCAACAACTACAAAAGAAGAGAACGAGGAAGATAAGGAAACTAAGTATCTTCGTAGAGAGCGCTATTTTGGAAGTGCAAGCAGAAGCTTTTATGTTGGTAAGGAACTTAAGGAAGAGGATATCAAGGCAAAGCTTGATAACGGGGTTCTTACAGTGCTTGTTCCTAAGAAGGATCCAAAGAAGCCTGAAGTCGAGGAGAAGAAATATATCTGCATCGAAGGATAAAATTATCCTCCTTTAAATATAACTTTCAATATAATTTAAAATTGTTGCCATGAAGGTAGGGTTTAATAGGCCCTACCTTTTTTATGTATAACGTAGCAACAGATTGACACAAATGTATAAAAATGGTATATTTTAAGGGAGTAGCGATATTTTTAGACAGAGTTTTATACATCAATTTATAAGGAGGATATTAATTTGAACATATGGCACGACATTGATGATGATAGAATTTTCCCTACTGATTTTATGGCTGTTATCGAGATTAGTAAGGGAAGCAATATGAAATATGAACTTGATAAGAAAACGGGTATGCTTATGTTGGATAGAGTTCTTTATACTTCAACGCATTATCCAGCTAACTATGGATTTATTCCTAAGACCTTAGGTGATGACCATGATCCTCTGGATGTACTTGTGCTTTGTGCTGAGAATATTCAGCCTTTGACACTTGTTCGTTGTTATCCAATTGGTGTTATGAAGATGCTCGATGGTGGTCTTGGCGATGAGAAGATTATTGCTATGCCATATGGCGACCCAACATATAACAGCTATACTGATGTATCTGAACTTCCTAAGCATATATTCGAAGAAATTAAACACTTCTTCAGTGTATATAAAAATCTTGAAGGCAAGGATACTCAGGTAGATGATATTGATAATGCAATTGAAGCTGTTAGAGTTATTGAGTATTGTATTAAGAATTATAAGGAAAAATACGGAAATAAGACGGAGTAATTAAAGTTGAAGGAAAAAGTAGTAGTCGGTTTGTCCGGCGGCGTAGATAGCTCGGTTGCAGCTCATCTGTTGTTAGAACAGGGTTATGATGTTATTGGCGTTACAATGCAAATTTGGCAGGATGAAAGATATAGCCATATGGGAAAGGATTTTCCTGGTCAGGCTGCTGCCATTGAGGATGCAAGAAAAATCGCTGAGACTCTTGGAATTCCTTATTATGTTTTAGATTTTAAGGATGTCTTTAAGAGGGAAGTTGTTGACTATTTTGTTAAAGAGTATTTAGCTGGAAGAACGCCTAATCCCTGTGTTGTTTGCAATAGGAGAGTTAAGTGGGAAGCTTTGCTTTTGCGTACCGCAGAATTTGGTGCAAACTATGTTGCCACTGGTCATTATGCACAGATTCATAAGCTTGAAAATGGGCGTTTCGCCTTACATACTTCTAAAGGTATTAAAAAGGACCAGACCTATGCGCTCTATAATCTAACTCAGTCTCAGCTTGAACATACGATTATGCCAAATGGCGCATATGAGAAGGATGAGATTCGCTCTATTGCCGAGAAGAATGGTATCGGTGTTTTTGATAAGCCTGATAGTCAGGAAATTTGCTTTATTCCTGATAAGGATTATGCTGGCTTTATTGAGAATCATTCCGATAAGAAATTATCTACGGGCAATTTTGTAGATAAAGATGGAAATATTTTGGGTAAACATAAGGGTATTACTCACTATACAATTGGTCAGCGAAAAGGCCTCGGTATTGCCTTTGGACATCCAGTTTTTGTTTCGGAAATTAGAACCGATACGAATGAAGTTGTTCTTGGTGAGCAGGATGATATTTTTGGTACAAATCTTCTTGCTGACAGGGTTAATTGGATGGCTATGGCGCCTACTGAAATTGGAAAAGAACATACCTTTGAGGCTTTTGGAAAAATTCGTTATAATCAAATGGCTTCAGAATGCCTTGTTTACAGAACTGGCGAGGATGAAATCTTTGTTGAATTTAAGAATCCTCAAAGAGCCATTACAAAGGGGCAGTCAGTTGTCTTGTATGATGAAGAGGGCTATGTTATCGGTGGTGGCACCATTAAGTAGGCAGATTTAAAGATAATTTATATAGGCAGAGATATACTCTAGCTTATAAATATATTTGATAGATGTAGAATTCTTGGGAGGAATTATATGACTACAGCTGAAATTCAAGAGAGAATTTTGAAATTAAAGAAGGAAAAGGATTTTTGTATCTTAGTTCATGCATATCAGAGTCATGAGATCATGGAAATCGCTGATTATACGGGCGATTCCTATGGACTTAGTCTTCAGGCTGCAAAGGCACCTCAGAAGAATATTATTATGTGTGGTGTTAGGTTTATGGCGCAGGTTGTTAAGACTCTTTCGCCTGAAAAGAAGGTTTTTCTTGCAAATGGAAATGCAGGTTGTCCAATGGCTGAGCAGCTTACAAGAGAAGATGTTATTAGAATGAAGGAACAATATCCTGATTATGCGGTTTGCGCATATATTAATACTACCTCAGAGCTTAAGACTGCTTGTGATGTTATTGTTACATCATCGTCTGCAGTAGATATTTTAAAGGATTATCCTGCCAAGAAGATTCTTTTTATTCCTGATTGTAACCTTGGAAGATGGGTTGAAAAGCAGCTTCCTGAGAAGGAATTTAAATTCTTTAGTGGTGGTTGTCCTACTCATATGAGGGTTAGAAAGGAAGATGTTCTTAAGGCTAAAGAAGAGCATCCTGAGGCTGAATTTTTAGTTCATCCTGAATGTCTTGAAGAGGTTGTTGATCTTGCTGATTACGTTGGAAGCACGACTGGAATCATGGCATACGCTAAAAAGAGTGATAAAAAGAAATTTATCATTGGAACTGAGGCTTCAATTGTTCAGCATCTCCAGTATGAATGTCCTGATAAAAAATTTTATCTTGTATCCGAAGCGCTCTTTTGTCATAATATGAGGATGACAACCCTTATGGATGTTTTAAATACGCTTGAGGGAACCGGCGGTGATGAGATTATCATGTCGGAGGAACTTATCAAGGACTCACTTAAACCTATTAAGGTTATGATGGGTGAGAATTGATATAAATATAATATTCATTTGTTCACAGAATCTTAAGACACATTATAGATTGGATTCGCTATAATTTATGAGTGTTTGAGTATTATAAAAATGAAAAGAACTAAATTATGGCTTGATATTTTTAAGCTAAAAAAATAAAAAGGAGATTATTTCTTATGTGTGGAATAGTTGGTTACGTTGGAGAAAAACAGGCTGCACCAATTCTCTTGGATGGGCTTTCAAAGCTTGAATATAGAGGATATGATTCAGCTGGACTTGCTGTCAGAGATGGAGAGAAGAATTTTAAGGTTGTTAAGGCTAAGGGAAGACTTAAGCAGCTTTCTGAAAAAACTAATGATGGTAATGCGTTAAAGGGTGGATGTGGAATTGGCCATACTCGTTGGGCTACCCACGGTGAACCATCTGAAATCAATGCACATCCTCACATAAGCTCTTATACAGCTTCTGATGCAGAAGCAAATGTAGTAGGCGTTCATAATGGAATTATTGAGAATTTCCAGGAATTAAAGGCTAAGCTTGCTAGACATGATTATGAGTTTTATTCACAGACTGATACTGAAGTTTTAGTTAAGTTAGTTGATTACTACTATAAAAAATATAACATGGGACCTATTGATGCACTTGCAAAGACTATTGTTCGTGTTCGTGGTTCTTATGCTCTTGCAGTTATGTTTAAGGATTATCCTGGTGAGATTTATGTTGCTCGTAAGGATAGCCCAATGATTATCGGTGTTAATGAGGATGAGTCTTACATAGCATCTGATGTTCCTGCTATTTTAAAGCATACTAGAAATGTTTACTATATTGGAAATCTTGAGATGGCTAAGCTTAGCGCTGGCGCTGTTACCTTCTTTAACCTCGATGGTGACGAGATTACTAAGGATTTAGTTGAGATTAAGTGGGATGCTGAGGCTGCTGAAAAGGGTGGTTATGAGCATTTCATGATGAAGGAAATCCATGAACAGCCTAAGGCTATTATGGATACAGTTAATAAGTATGTTAAGAAAGATGGAGATAAGAATGTTATTGATTTATCTGAAATCGGCTTAACAGACGATGTTATCAAGGATATATCTCAGGTTTATATTGTTGCCTGTGGTTCTGCATGGCACGTTGGAATGGTTTCTCAATATGTTATTGAGGATTTAACAGATTTGCAGGTTAGAGTTGAGCTTGCATCTGAGTTTAGATATAGAAAGAAGCATCTTAAGCCAACTGATTTAGTTATTATTATTTCTCAGTCTGGTGAAACAGCAGATTCTCTTGCTGCACTTCGTGAATCTAAGGAACTTGGAACGAAGACTCTTGCAATTGTCAATGTTGTTGGTTCTTCAATTGCCAGAGAGGCTGATTATGTTATGTATACTCTTGCTGGCCCTGAAATTGCGGTTGCTACAACTAAAGCATACAGCACACAGCTTATTTGCGGATATCTTCTTGCTCTTAAGTTTGGTGAGGTTAGAGGAGTTATTACAGACGAAGAGAAGCTTAAATACTATGTCGATGAGATTATGACCATCTCTGATAAGGTTAGCAAGGTTCTTGATGATAAGGAAAGACTTCAGTGGTTTGCATCTAAATATGCTAATGCACATGACATCTTCTTTATTGGTAGAGGACTTGATTATGCAATCAGTCTTGAGGGAAGCCTTAAGATGAAGGAAATTTCATATATCCATTCTGAGGCATATGCTGCTGGTGAGTTAAAGCATGGTACAATCAGTCTTATTGAGGATGGAACACTTGTAATTGGTGTTCTTACACAGGAAGATCTTTATGAAAAGACAGTCAGCAACATGCTTGAATGTAAGAGTAGAGGCGCTTATCTCATGGGACTTACAACATATGGAAAATATGAAATCGAAGATAATGTAAACTTTACAGTTTATGTTCCTAATGTGGATGAGCATTTTGCAGGAAGTCTTGCAATTATCCCATTACAACTTATGGCATATTACACAACTGTTAGCAAAGGTCTTGATGTTGATAAGCCTAGAAACCTTGCAAAGAGCGTTACAGTTGAATAAAAATAAAACAAGAAGATTTGATACATAATGAAAAAAATATTTTTAAAGGGTTGTCACGATGGAATTCCTATTGCGCTTGGGTATTTGTCGGTTAGCTTTACCTTTGGGTTGATGGCGGTTTCCGTCGGTATGACACCATTGCAGGCAGTGCTAATTTCCATGACAAATCTTACATCTGCTGGTCAGTTTGCAGGTTTAGAACTTATGGCGAGCGGTGGGATGCTTTTGGAAATGGCCTTAGTTCAGTTTATAATTAATTTGAGATATTCGCTTATGTCGATTTCACTATCTCAAAAAACAGATAGAAGCTTTACCATTCCGGTAAGGCTTCTTGCCGCTATTGGCATTACAGATGAGGTTTTTGCAGTTTCTTATGCAAATAACCGAGAAATAAATAAGTGGTATATGGCAGGAATCATTATTGTTCCTTATTTTGGATGGGCAGGTGGAACGCTAATTGGTGCGCTTGTTGGTACCTCCCTACCTGAAATCGTTATTAATTCCCTTGGAATTGCGATTTACGGTATGTTTCTTGCAATTATTATCCCTCCAGCCAGGAAGAATTCTGGTATTTTAAAGGTGGTTATTATTGCTGTTGTTATTAGAGTCATCCTTTTCTATACACCAGTTTTAAATAAGATTTCTTCTGGTTTTGCAATTATTATTTGTGCTGTTGTGGCTTCTGGAATTGGAGCGCTTTTCTTTCCGGTTACGGATGAAGGGGCAGATTCTGGGAAGAGCTCAG
>JAILNN010000107.1 GCA_024691565.1 Lachnospiraceae bacterium
GGTTTTGCCGGCAATTCTGGCTTACTCGGCATAATCGGTGTGTCAGAATATTCAGGTTTTACCGGCAATTTAACCTCCTGTTTTTTAGGAATTGGTCTTAAATTCAACTCAGGTTTTACCATATTAGATTTTTTAGAAACAAGAATGTCAATATTGTTATCTATCTCATCTTTTTCTTTTTTCTTGAAAATAGAAAGATTACTCTTTCTGTTCATCAATGCTTCAATTTGTGACTCGATGTTTGTAATTTCTGTATTATAGGCCTTTAATTTAGTATTATAATTCGCCTCAAATATACCATTGTAAGATTGTACATCCTCTACTATTTTTTTATATTTATCATTATACTCATTTTGTAATCTTTCACATTCTGTCGCCCAATCCTTTAACCTTTGCTCTCGTACTTCAGGCCAATTTGTCTTTGTCCTTTCACATTCTGCTTCATAATTATCATTTATCTCTTTGACATTATTTTTCCATTGAGTTAATTTAGTTTGAAATTCATTCTCCAGTGTATAAAAATCAGCATTTGAATCATTTTTTACCTTTTCTTTAATTTTTTGGTTAGCTGATGCTATTAATGAAGTAATGACTTCAACAGAAAATCTATTATTGTAATCATCAACTATCTTGTTAACTCTACTTTCCTCTGACTCATATTCATTTTTTACCAGTTCACCAACAACTTTATTAACATCATATTTTTCATTATCTACTTCTGTAGCATACTGCAGGTATCTCGAATACAACTTGTTGTCATCCACACTGCTTTTAATGTCTCCATCATTTAATTTACAGAATGTTTCCACATAATCATTATCAGAATTAAATTCCTTTAACTCATCTATACATGTTACATATTCTTCTTGTATACTCATGTATATAATATTAAGTGTATTATCAGTTGTCTCTGATTCTCCCAAATAATTATCTCTTGTTATCTGTATAAATTGATCAAGATCAAACTCTGGTTCAATTGTCTTTGTTATCTTTTTATCCAAAAACATCCTTGTAAAAATCATTTTTGAAAACTCAACTACACTTTTCATCTTATAATATGCCAACAGCTTACCCATATAAGCACTGGCGCATTTTGGTTCCTGGTTTAACACATCTTCAAAAATTCCATCTGCCTTTTCAAAATCCTCATCTTCAAGTGTTATAAATCCTCTTTCTAATAAAGCATTTACATTACTTCCGATATTTGCAGACACAGCCTGTGAAACCGCAGCATTAATGTCAATAGGCTGGCCGCTACCTACAACACCAGCTCCTCCTGCACCATCCGACCTTAATATCTTATCAATACCCCTTAACAAATCCTGGTCAGCACCCACTTTTCCCATGTCCTGAGCCTGAAGATGCTTAAACTCCTTAGGAATATCATAAGCATCAATATCCTTATAGCAAGGAATCAAATGCTTCTCCTTATCCTTTGCCATAAGCTTAAGATACCTGCTCCACTCATTCTTAACCCAAACCGCCTGATAATAGTCATAGTTGGTTCCAAAAGCAAGCATGATTTTTGCTGAGTTTAATGCCGCGAAAATATAAGGCTCATATTCCTGTCCAAGCTTATCCTCAAGTGTTATCCTCGAGAAGAACACCCTGTAACCCTTTGCTGTGAGCGAATCATAAACATTCTGAGCCATAACACTATCAATAGTTCTGTCGCCATTATCATCAGTTTCCTTATAGCAGATAAATATATCGTAAGGCGCTTCCTTTCCAGAAACCTCAATAATACCCTTTCTGATTTCCTCAATCTGCTTAGCATTATCACGATAAACATTTCTGGAAACCATGTCTGCATTTTCCATGACCATTTCAAAATCCGAGTCTTCCATCACACTATCAAACGAAGATCTATGGCAAGTTGGAATCTTCTCACCAGTTGCAGGGTCATCCACATATTCGATACCATACTTACAAAGCACAAGGCCCCAATATGCCTCTGCTTCCGTGTCTGATTCGTTTACGATACTCTCGTAAACTCCTGCCGCCTTGTCAAATTCATTCGCAATACGAAGACGATTTGCACGGTCATAAAGTTTCATGATTTTTTCATCATCAATTGTTGGAATTGTTTCCATACTTCCACAATATTCACACTCACAAATACTATTCTCTGGATCAATGATGTTCAAATCACCACCACATTTTTTACATCTTAAAGTTGCCATAAATATTTACTCCTTTCAAAAACCCTAATTATTAGTAATTTTAATTTTCTCTTTCGTATATCTTTTATAAATACCTTCTTCCAATTCTTTCACATAATTCAAACTCTTTTCATACTTCTCTTCATTCCAATAATCCTCGTCAAAAATCTTTGGAAGATAATCATTGATAAATTTGTCCATAAAATAATTAATTACAAACAATATTTTTAAATCATCCTCATTATGCGCCATAAACAATGGTCCAATATTATTACCATGAAAATATTTACATCTCCAATAATATGGATAACCTAAAACCATAAAAACAAATAATGGTACA
>JAILNN010000137.1 GCA_024691565.1 Lachnospiraceae bacterium
CCCTTTATTTACAGGCTTTTCTAGCATTTTAAAAGCCTAAATGTTTTATTTAACCACCTAAATGATAAAATTAACATCCCTCCCCCAAATCCCACTATTTTCAATTGTAAATTCCCCTCAATTATGGTAAAATATGAGTACTTGATTGGTAACGAATAAACATCTCTAAAAGCTAGCAAAATATGCAGAGTATTATCATATTACTCTTTTAAAGACTTTTAAATATATGATTGGGGGCAACTATGAAAAAATATATAAACGAAAAGAAACTATACAAAATTGAAGACAAAAAATTTCCATCCGGAATTATTGAATATATAGGGAAAACACTAAAGGAAACGGGAGTTGAGAAAAAGATTGTGCTAAAAATGGAACTCTTGGCAGAAGAAATTATCAGCGATTTCATAAGCCATTCCACAGACGACACCATCTATGTAAAAATCGCTCGTTTCTTCGGCGACGTAAAAATCTTTATTTCAATGAAGGGCGAAGAATTTTCCCCTTTTATAGATGAAGACGATATCTCAATAGATGTCGAATCCGACGAATACAACGCAGCAAACATAAAATCAATTCTATATAAATCATATGGCGAAAATTTCAAATATAACCATAAAAATGGTTCGAATGTTGCAAAAATAAAGACGCCTGCTGTGCAGCAATCATTCTTATATAACACATTGATTGCACTTGCTCTAGGCCTTATTTTCGGTGTTGCAATGAAAATGCTAATACCAGATTCCATCTCAGAAGGACTCAAAAACTATGCATTAACACCGTTTAGAACAATGTTTATGAATGCATTAAAAATCATAATTGCGCCAGTCATCTTTTTCTCGTTGGCATGCTGCATAACTCAATTCAAAAACATCTCAGAACTTGGACGAATTGGTTTAAAAGTTATAGGTTTATATTTATTAACAACTACCATCGCCGCTGGCATCGCTCTTCTATTCAACTACTTATTTACCCCTGGAAAACCAGGCTTTGCACTTAGTGATGAAGTAAGCAAAGTAGATATTGATGCACCAACTTTTTCTACTCAGTCATTTCTAGATACCATAGTAAACATTGTACCATCCAACTTCCTACAACCATTTGTAGAATCCAACACTCTACAAATACTGTTCCTAGGAATAATATGTGGAATCGCTGTAAAATCGATAGGTGAATACTCCAAAACACTAACAGATTTTTTTGATGCATGTAATTCTCTATTTCTAACAATAACGACAGCAATAACAAAACTTATACCATTCGCGGTATTTTGTTCAATCTCATTGTTTGTATACGACATAGGGCTTTCATCAATCATACATGTTGGAAACTACATAATAGTCTATATATTTGCGCTATTCTCAATGATGATAATTTATGGACTACTGATTCTCATATTTGCAGGCTTAAACCCAATAACCTTCTACAAAAAGATAAAAGAAGGCATGCTCACAAGTCTTACTCTAAGTTCAAGTTCAGCTGCAATGCCAACAAATATGCGAATCTGCACAGAAAAGCTAGGCATCTCACCAAAGGTAACTAATTTTTCAATACCTCTTGGCGCAACCATCAATATGGACGGCTTCACAATCTGCTTAACCATAACAACCTTCTTTTTAGCACGCGCCTATGATGTAACAATACCGCAATCACTATTACCTACATTAATCCTAACTGTAATCTTGCTATCAGTGGGAACCCCAGGTATACCTGGCTCTGCAATTCTACCACTATGTGTATTATTAAAAATTGCAAACGTACCACTAGAAGCAAGTAGCATATTCCTAGCAGTCTATCCATTACTCGATATGGTAGGCACAATGTCAAACACAACAGGAGACATGGCAGCAACGCTAATTACTGCAAAACAAGAAAAACTGATAGACCTCGAAAAATATAATTCATAAATTTATAAAAAAAAGACGTAGCCCCTCTGGACTACGCCTTTTCTACGTTAATCAAGATTTTAAATTTCCTTCAAAACCTCAAATTATTCTTCATTCTCTTCAAGATATTTAACGATATCACCAACTGTACGAATACTTGGGATGATACGGTCTGGCACCTCAATATCAAATTCATCCTCAAACTCAGAAATAATTGTAATCATCTCAAGAGAGCTAAGGCAAAGATCATCGATAAGTGCGCTATCCATTGTAATCTCAACATCTGAATCACTAATGTGACCTGCTAAAATATCTTTTACTCTATCAAACATCTTCAAAATCCTCCTTCATAATTTATAATTGATAATTGATAATTCATATTATATAACACCAAGTTATAAAAGTCCACAACAGACGAACTTTTCTATTTCTCGCTAAGAATGTTCTTGTACAGACGAACTTTTCTATTTCTCGCTAGGAATGTTCTTGTATCTCACAATCTTCTTACTTGTGTTCTTAACAAATTCCTCATCACGAAGCTTAATCGCTACAACCTGCTTATAAACAGGGCGACCCTTGTTAACCTTCTCCATCAATTCATTGAAGTACTCAGTGTTACCAAGGAATTCCTCTTCAGGGAAGATAGCAGCCACAATCTTACGATTCTCCTCATAAACCAAAACTTCATTAACACCAGGATCAGCGCTAAAATCATTCTCCAACTCCTCAGGAGAAATATTCTCACCGTTGCTAAGAATAATAAGATTCTTCTTTCTACCAGTCAAGAAAATAAATCCATCCTTATCAACATAACCAAGATCACCAGTGCTATACCAGCCATCCTTCAAAACTTCCTCAGTAGCTTCTTTATCGTTATAGTAGCCAATCATTGTACTACCACCTCTAAACTGAACTTCTCCCTCATCAGAAACTCTAACTTCAGTTCCATAAATAGTAGTACCAATACTACCATCTTTTTTATAATAATTTCTATTCAAGGCAACACAAGGAGAACACTCAGTAGCTCCGTATCCATTAAGAATCTCAATACCAAAATGCCTAAAATTCTTTACATAGCGAGGATCAAGATATGCACCACCACTAATAATAAATTTCAAATTACCACCAAAGGTTTCAATGATATCTTTGAAAATCTTACGACGTTTATCAATTCCCATCTTCATAAGAACTGTGTTGATCTTAATACCCTTCTTAAAGGCCTTTTCCTTACCGCTCTTCTTAATACCGTCCATAATCTGCTTATAGAAAGTTTCTGTAAACAAAGGAACAAGCATCATAAGTGAAGGCTTAGCAAGCTGAATATCATCCTTCAAACGCTTCAAACTCTTGTTAATAAAGGTAACAACCTCATAGTTAAATGCCATCAAAATAGCAACATTGAGTCCAAATGCATGATGGAAAGGAAGCACAGCAAGTGTAGAATAATCGTCATCCGTAATTTCTGGATCAAACATACGGCAACACTCATTAATTTCATATGCAATGTTTCCATGACTCAACATAACACCCTTACTTCTTCCAGTTGTACCAGAAGTAAAGAAGATACATGCAGGCTCCTCATTCTCTGGATGATAGAACTCAAAGTCCTCAGAACCATCTACATCAGCCTTCAAAAGGTCTGTCAAAGTCATATAAGACAAATCATCAAGGTTCTCAACAAGATCCTTATAAGTCTTAGAAATCAAAACAACCTGAACTTCAGCCTTTCTAAGAAGCCACTCAACCTCAGCTGCAGGCAATTCCTTATCGATTGCAACCGCAACATTTTCCGAAACCAATGTAGCAAAATAAGCAATAAGCCACTCATAAGAATTCTCACCAATAATAGCAATATGCTTACCTTTTCCATACTTATCAGCAACTACTGCAGCTGCCTTCTGAACCTCTAAATAAACCTCACCAAAGGTCTTCTCAACAACATTCTTACCCTTTCTAAAACGAAAGGCAGCTCTTTCAGGAATAGCCTGATTTTTCTTTTCCAACATATCCGCAATACTTCTAATTGCAGGGACATGCTTATACAATGGATAATCTTTGTTTTTCACAGTAAACCTCCAATCAAGTCAAAAATTGTTTAAATTATCATCTCAAAGGCGATTTTAAATCGCCCCAAAAAACATTATGCAATAGCTCTCTTCTTTTTCTTCTTTTTCTTAAAAGAAGTAATCTTCAACAATGTCTTCATAATTCTCATGCCACGCTTCTGTGTGATAACAATACAAACCGCAGTTACAACAACAACAGTTCCTATATACATTGGTATATTAAAGCAATCTACAGGTGCTCTAAAGATTGCCATACCATAGAAAATCCATGCAATAATAACCCATTGAAGCAAATAGAAAGGCATAATAAATGTAGACATACCAATCATAAATTTCATAAATTTCGAAGCACCAATTAATTTACATAAATAATAAGTTAAACTAATTAAGAGTAAAGCAAGACTCAAAAGTAAAATAACATTTGGTAAATCCGTAATATAATCATTAATAGGTGACACCAATGTTTTCATCAAGCTAATTTCATAGTCATGTAGGAAAACCAAAAATGAAACGAATAATGAAACAGAAAAATCAAGTGTACGTCTCATTATAAACTCACGCCTCTCTTCAGTGGCTTTCTTAAGCACTTCACCAAGTAAAACACCAACACAAGGGAATATTGTCCATGATAAAAGAGGGAAACAACTTGTTTCATCAACATAAACAATGTTACCAAGTAATGAACCTAAAATTAAGTTGTGATCTAACCTATGTGTAATCGGCATCAACACCGTATTCAGAGTAAGCATCAGCACACTAACCATCAAAATACTTGGCGTAGACATTTTCCATTGCTTAAAGAAAGAATACAAAATGAAAAAGAATCCAACAAAATAATAAATGTCTGACTGCAAGCAAAATCCAATATCCTCAATTAACGGCGTATCTATAACAATCTTTTGAATTATACCCGGTATCAACCAACGTACAATATTAAGAAGTGCACCAATTAACAGAAACTGAATACCATTTTTTCTAATAATCTTAGGTGATGCAGAACCTCCGCCGATTCCAAATCCCATACAAATCATAAATACGGAAGGACCAAATACACAAAGTCCAATAATACCAGAACCAAAGTGAATCAAATCTGGAGATGCAAAACCGCCCTCCATAGCCTCTTCCATAACATGAACTGCCGGCAACCCAAGAATCGCAAGCGCCTTCAACAATTCAAATTCACCAAATCTAACCAACGGTTTCTTTTTAGTAACTACCTGTTGTTCCATAAAAATTAAACTCCTATCTGTTCGGCTCCCACCAAACCAATTTTTCACAACTATTATATATTAATCTTAACCTTCTTGCCAATAATTTTCTTTCTAAGGAGCTTTTTATAATCCTTTTCTTATCCTTAAGAACCTTAACTACACTAGATTTCATTCCTTGTTATTAGGAATCTTAAATAAACTAGATTTCATTCATTGTTATTAGGAATCTTAACTACACTAGATTTCATTCCTTGTTCTTTATAAAATAAAAAGCAAAAAATATAAATCAAATTATTTGCAAGAAAACCACGCAAATATTATACAATTTTCATCATACAAATTCAAGGCGTAGGCGAGGAATTTCATACTTATCTATGCTTTTTTCGAAACTGCTGAAAGTGGGGATACTTTTCTGTGCTTTTTCCAAAATGTAGAAAGGCGGGAGGTTTATACTTTTCTGTGCTTTTTCCAAAATGCAGAAGGGCGGGAGGTTTATACTTTTCTGTGCTTTTTTCCAAACAGCAGAAAGGCAGGAGGGTTATACTTTTCTGTGCTTTTTCCAAAATGCGAAATAGCGGATTTGGGATATAAAAAGAAATAACCTACCCAAGAATAATCAAGAGTAGGTCAAGCACCATTTTCAAATATATAATTTTTTTAAAATTAAAATTTATTTTTGTTTTGGCCGCATCGTGGCTCAAATTTGGACGCGTGTAATTTCTATCTCTCGGCTCTCATAGGATTCTCCAAGAAATCTTTATATGCAAGCTTAATTCCATCTTCCAACTCAGTCTGATAAGACCATCCAAGCTTCTGCGCCTTAGAAACATCCAAAAGCTTTCTAGGTGTACCATTAGGCTTCGAAGTATCC
>JAILNN010000174.1 GCA_024691565.1 Lachnospiraceae bacterium
ATGGTGAATTACATGCTGAAAGAAATGCGATTAAAAGCATTTATGAGGGTATTAATCCAATTATTTATGAGAAGATTGATTTGAATGGATTTAGGCTTAATTTACAGCAAGAGGATAGCCTTAAAGGAGCCGATATTTATGTGACTCTTGAGCCTTGTAGCCATTATGGTCATCAACCACCTTGCGCACTTGCACTTATTGAAAATGGATTTAAGAATGTTTATGTGGGTTCTAGGGATCCAAATCCTCTCGTTAGCGGCAGAGGAAATAAGATGCTTAGAGATGCTGGAATCAATGTGGTTACAGATGTTTTAAGAGATGAGTGTGATGAGATAAATCGAGTTTTCTTTCATTTCATCACCACTAATGAGCCATATGTCGTTATGAAATATGCGCAGACCATGGATGGTAAGATTGCTTGTTACACTGGCGAGAGTAAGTATGTTACAGGTGAGATTGCAAGAAACCATGTTCAAAAGCTTAGAAACAGGCTGTCTGGAATTATGGTAGGAGTTGGGACGGTTCTTAAGGATAATCCAGCACTTACTTGTAGGATTGAAGGTGGAAGGAATCCTGTTAGAATTATTTGCGACAGTAGGTTAAGAACGCCGCTTGATTCATATATTGTTGAGAGCGCTAAGGAAGTAGAGACTATTATTGCAGTAAGTGAGAAATATATTGATAGTTCTGATTTAGTTAATAGTGATTTGGTTAAAAAATTTAGGGATAAGGGAGTTGAGATTTTAATCTTACCAGCGAGTGAGAAGGCTAGTGGAAGGGTTAGTTTGAAGGCTCTTATGACAACGCTTGGCGAGAGAAAGATTGATGGAATCCTACTTGAGGGCGGTGGAACACTTAATGCTTCGGCGCTTGAAGAGGGAATTGTCAGTGAGGTGGATGTCTATATGGCTCCTAAGATTTTTGGTGGAGAGAGTGCTCCGAGTCCTGTTAGGGGAGAGGGTGTTAAGACACCAGCAGAGTGCTATTCTTTTGAAAGGATTGGAATTGAAACCTTTGGTGAGGATGTGCTTTTAAGATATGTTGTTAAAAAGTAAATCTAAATTTGCATTTATGGCAAACTTTATGATAGGAGGAAGAGGATGTTTACTGGTTTAATTGAGGAGGTTGGCTCTATTAAGCAGATTTCGCAAAATGGAGCAAACACGGATATTGTAATTCGGGCGAGTAAGGTCCTTAAAGGTACTAAAATAGGTGATAGTATTGCTGTTAATGGCGTTTGTTTAACGGTAACAGAGCTTTACAATGATTCATTTAAGGCTTTTGCTATGGCTGAAACAATGAGAAGAACTGCTTTTTCTGAACTTAAGGCTGGAAGTCAGGTTAACCTTGAGAGGGCGATGGCTTGTGATGGAAGATTTGGCGGACATATGGTTTCTGGACATATCGATGGAACGGGTGAAATTGCTTCTGTCGAGAAGGAAGGAATGGCTACCTGGGTTACAATAAATGCTGATAAAAAGCTTTTAAAATATATTGTTGAGAAGGGTTCAGTTGCGCTTGATGGAATTAGTCTTACGGTTGCAAGGTGTGATGAAAAAAGCTTTGCTGTTTCGATTATTCCACATACAGGAAGTGAGACAACTCTTTTAACTAAGAAAAAGGGACAAAAAATCAATATTGAAAATGATGTAATCAGTAAGTATGTTGAGAAGATGCTTTTTAATCGTAGTGATTATGAAGGCAGTGATAGTAAGGATGATAAAAAGAGTGAAAGCTCTCTTACAATGGAAAAACTTATTTCTTTAGGTTTTTAACGTTAGATTTTAGGAGGTTGTTTTAAAATGTCTAAATTTGATTATGATTTTGATTCTATCGAAGACATTGTTGCCGATTTGAAGGCAGGAAAGATTGTTGTTATGGTCGATGATGAGGACCGTGAAAATGAAGGAGATGTTATCTGTGCTGCAGAATTTGCGACTACAGAAAACGTAAACTTTATGGCGTCCTACGCTAAGGGACTTATTTGTATGCCTATGGATGAGGAATATACAAAGAAGCTTGGCCTTAGACAGATGTGTGAGATTAATACTGATAATCATTGTACTGCCTTTACGGTTTCAATTGATTATGTTGGAACTACAACTGGAATTTCTGCGGCTGAGCGTTCTGAGACTGCAATGAAGACAGTTGAAGATGGAATTTGCCATTCTGATTTTAGAATGCCTGGTCATATGTTTCCTTTGCAGGCTGTTAAGATGGGTGTTCTTGAGAGAAGAGGACATACTGAGGCGACGGTTGATCTTATGAAAATTGCTGGTCTTAAGCCGGTTGGTCTTTGTTGTGAAATCATGAAAGATGATGGTTATATGGCTAGACAAGAGGATTTGATTGAGTTTGCTAAGAAGCATAATTTGAAGTTTGGCTGTATTAATGATTTGGTTGAATATAGAAAGAGACATGAAGTCCTTGTTGAGTGTGTTGCTAAAGCTAAGATGCCTACAAAATATGGTGAATTCACTATTCATGGATATGTGAATAAGCTTAATGGCGAACATCATGTTGCACTTACTATGGGTGATGTTTCTGATGGTGAACCTGTTCTTGGAAGGGTACATTCAGAGTGTCTTACTGGTGATGTTATTGGCTCGATGAGATGTGATTGTGGAGATCAGTTTGATAGTGCGATGAAGATGATTGCGAAAGAAGGTCGTGGAGTTATGCTTTA
The DNA here is from genome assembly GCA_024691565.1 of Lachnospiraceae bacterium. GTDB lineage: Bacteria > Bacillota > Clostridia > Lachnospirales > Lachnospiraceae > JAEEJA01. The sequence goes on from JAILNN010000174.1 coordinate 2,687, forward strand.
TATGCGCCAGGAAGGAAGAGGAATTGGTCTTATCAATAAGATTCGTGCTTATGAACTTCAGGACAAGGGATATGATACCGTTGAGGCTAATTTAAAACTTGGCTTCCCAGAGGACATGAGAGATTACACTACTGGTACTCAAATTTTAGTTGACCTTGGTATCCATAAATTAAGACTTATGACAAATAATCCTGCTAAGATTTATGGATTAAATGGTTTTAATTTGGAGATTGTTGAGAGAGTTCCAATTGAGATTGAGCCTAGTAAATATGATATCTTTTATTTAAAGACTAAACAGCAAAAGATGGGACATATTTTACATAATTTAGATAAATAATTGATTTAGAATTTAGAAATTTTTGAAATATATGGAATTAATAATATTTGAATTTATTAAAATATAGAATAATTAAAATGGAGGAAATTAAGATGAGAACAATTGAAGGAAAAGTAGTTGGAGATGGAGCAAAGGTTGCAATCGTTGCAGCTAGATTTAATGAGTTTATTGTTTCAAAACTTGTTGGTGGAGCACAGGATGGTCTTGTTAGACATAATGTTAATGATGATGATATTACTCTTGTTTGGGTACCTGGCGCTTTTGAAATTCCTGTTGTTACTAAGCAGCTTGCAGAGAGTGGAAAGTATGATGCTGTAATTTGTCTTGGCGCTGTTATTAGAGGTGCTACAAGTCATTATGATTATGTTTGTGCTGAGGTTTCTAAGGGTATTGCCACAGTATCATTAAATACTGGAGTTCCATGTATGTTTGGAATCCTTACAACTGATAATATTGAGCAGGCTATTGAGAGAGCTGGTACAAAGGCTGGAAATAAGGGTTATGATTGTGCACTTGGTGCTATTGAATTAATTAATTTAAAGAAGCAGTTATAATATTTTGAGGAAGCAGATATAATAATTTCTTTACAAAAAAAATTATTGTGATATTATAAAATCATCTTTTTTAAAAGATATGTATATGACTTTTTTATTTCTGAAAGGAGACAGAGCAATGTCTAACGATTTAAAGCCGGTTAAAGAAGGCAAGGTAAGAGAAATTTATGATAATGGCGATAGCCTTATTATGGTTGCAACTGACAGAATTAGCTGTTTTGATGTAATCTTACATAATCAGGTTACAAAGAAGGGTACTGTTTTAACTCAGATTTCTAAGTTCTGGTTTGATATGACTAAGGATATCATTCCTAACCATATGATTTCTGTTGATGTTAATGATATGCCTGAGTTTTTCCATAAGCCTGAATTTACAGGAAACAGCATGATGTGTAAGAAGTTACAGATGCTTCCAATCGAGTGTATCGTTCGTGGATATATTACAGGTAGTGGTTGGGAGAGTTACAAGAAGGATGGTACTGTTTGTGGTATCAAGCTTCCTGAGGGACTTGTTGAGTCTGATAAGCTTCCTGAACCAATTTATACACCTTCAACAAAGGCTGAAATCGGTGATCATGATGAGAATATTTCTTATGAAAAATCTGTTGAGATTTTAGAGAAGGAATTCCCTGGAAAGGGCGAGTATTATGGAAATATCCTTAAGGAAATGACAATTAATTTATATAAGAAATGTGCTGACTATGCTTGGGAAAAAGGAATTATTATTGCTGATACCAAGTTTGAGTTTGGTCTTGATGAGGATGGAAATGTTGTTCTCGCTGATGAGATGCTTACACCAGATAGTTCAAGATTCTGGCCTAAGGATGGCTATAAGCCAGGACAGAGCCAGGCATCATTTGATAAGCAGTTTGCTCGTGACTGGTTAAAAGCTAATCCAGATAACGACTGGACACTTCCTGAGGATATTGTTAATAAGACTATTGATAAGTATCTTGAGGCTTATGAAATGTTGACAGGAAAGAAGCTTTAATTGCTTTTATTAAAGAGTTTAAAGCTTTGTCAAATATAATGAATTTTTAATAGAGTTTTTATATCTTAAAAGGTTTTACGAAAGGTTTTACGCCCTAGGGTGTGAAGCCTTTTTTGTATGCAAAATGGGGTATATATATAGTCATTTAATTGACACTTTGACTGTCTTAGGTGTATCATTAGTGATAGATTTTACTGATAATTAATTGGAGAATTTTGAGGTGTTTTTATGGGTAATTTGAATATAATTTTGGGTAGACCAGGGTCTGGTAAAACTAAGACAGTCGTTGATAGTATAAAGAAAAGTAGAAGGAGTCTACAAAGTAATCCGGAAAATGAATTTAAGAGGATTTTTGTTATCGTGCCTGAGCAGTTTTCTCATGAGACAGAGAGGAAACTAATTATGGAAAGGGTTGATAATGAAAATGTTGATGGACTTATGTTTACTGAGGTCCTTAGTTTTTCGCGCCTTGCTTATAGACTTTTTACTGAACTTGGACATAGTAGTGATACTGTTCTTGATGATATTTCTAAGAGTATGCTTATTCGTCATATTATTATTCAAAAGCAGGATGAACTTGGATATTTTAAGAATAATGCCATGATTAATGGATATATTCTTGAGATTAAGAGGATGATTTCTGAGTTTATGAATTATGGTGTTTCACCTGATGATGTAGAGAAGATTATTGAGGAATGTAAGAATGAGGAAAAGCCTAAGATTACACTTATTAACAGATTGAAGGATGTTAATGTGATTTACACAGCCTTTGATGAGTATTTGAGAAAGAATAAGCTTCATACGTCTGATGGAAAACTTCAATTAGTTTGCGATATTTTAGAGAATTATGAGAGAGTTCCAATTTTAGAAGGAGCAGATATTTATATAGATGGATTTTCTGATTTTATGTATTATCAGACTGAATTAATCAGAAATCTAATAAGGCTTTGTGATAATGTTTTTGTTACCATTTCATATGATAAGAAACAGAAAAATGGTCTTTTTAATATGAGTCAAAATACTCTTGATACGGTACTTAATTGTGTGGATGTAAATGGAAATTCTGATATTAAATATAAGTTTTTAAATGAGCAATTTAGGTCTGAGTCTGAAGAGTTGAAGTGGCTTGAAGGAAATATATTTAGAAGGGGTTATCAAAAGTATTCTGAGCCTTTAAATGACATTTCTGTATATGAGTTTCTAAGCAGTGAGAAAGAAGCAGATTTTGCTGTTACCTATATCAGAAATTTGATGATTAAGAAGATGAATGAAGGTATTAGGTATAAGGACATTGCGATTGTTACGGGAGATATTAAGACATATGGACCTATTATTCGTGAAGCATTTTCTAAGACAAGTATCCCTGTTTTTATTGATGATAAGGTTAGGATTACAGATAATTCATTCCTTTATTTTGTGAAAAATATTTTAGATGTTGTTTTAAAGGATTTTGAAAGAGAGTCTGTTTTAAGAGTTCTTAGAAGTGGATTTCTTTGGGAATGTAATGCTGAATTTTTAGAGGAAGTTGACCTCTTAGATAATTTCCTGCTAGCTACAGGTATTCGTGGTTCAAAGCTTTGGAAAGAAGAGTGGGAGTGTGAGAATGCGATTTATGATGCCAGATTTAGAAAGAGACGGGGAAGTAAAGGGAAGGATGATGAAAAGAAAAGTGATGTTGATGTAAAAATCAATAAGGTTAGAAGTGATTTTTATGAAAAAATTATTGAATTATTTAGTAAATTATCAGGTGATAAAAAGACTGTAAAGGCTTATTCTGATGCGCTTTGTGAGTTTTTTACAAGTAATTATATTGATGAAAAATTAGAAGAAATATATTTGAAATTTGAAAGAATTGGAGATTTTCAAAAGGCTGGAGAATTTAGACAGGTTTATAATATTTTCATGAAGGTTCTTGATACCATGAAGGATGTTTTGGTTGATGAAGTTATGGATTTGGATGAGTTTTCTAAGATTCTTAGTAGCGGTCTTGATGGAGCTTCGATTGGTACGATTCCTAATGAAGATAGTGTTACTGTAGGTGATGTTTTTAGGTCTAGAATTAATGATGTTAAGTATTTAATCTTCCTTGGAGCTAGAGATAGTCTTGTTCCTGGTACAAGGAAGAGTGGCGGTCTTATTAATGATGATGAGAGAAAGTTTATTAGTGAGCTTAAGATTGGAGACAGGGAGATTCATCTTTCACCAGGAGCTAATGAGCAGATTAAGATGGATGAGTTTAGGCTGTATGTTAATATTTCGAAGGCATCTGAAAAGTTTATTGTGACTTATCCAATTACATCTGAGGATGAAAAGAGTGAAAAACCAGCTTATTTTATCAATAGATTGAGAAATCTTTTCACAGAGTTAGAAGTAAAACGATTTGGTGAAAATATTGAGGATGAGCTTGAAAAGGTTCTTGGTGCAGACTTTGGTTTGAATTCTGCAATTGAAGGAATCAGAAATGATAGGGAAGGAAATTCTTATCTTAATGACTTTAAAGAAAAAATTATAGAGCAATTTATTGCTGAGGATTTTCTTATCAAGTTAAAAAACAATGGAATCTTTGCGAAAAGTGTGGATGAACTTTCGCCTGAGATTGTGCAGGAACTTTATTCTTATGAGGATGAAAACGGAAATATAAAGGTTGAGAATTTCAGTATTTCTCAGCTTGAAAAATTTGCTGCTTGTCCATATGAATACTTCTTACAATATGGTCTTAAACTTAGAGAAAGAGCAGTTCATGAGGTGTCTCCAATTGTGGTTGGTAATGTTATTCATGATGCCTTTGATAAGCTTGTTCAGAACATGAAATCAGAGAGACTTGATTGGAAGGATTTCGCGGATAATAAAGAAGGATTTAATCAAATTGCTAGCAAATCTTTTGAAGAGATTAAGAATGATTTTAATGATAATGGAGTTTTTGATTCTAAGAGGGGAGAATTTATTTTGCATAACTTTAAGGAAACATATTTAAAGAATGCAAATGTGGTTCTTGATCAAATGCTTTGTGGAAATTATTCTACTCTTAAGAGTGAAATGGAATATCATATGTCTGAACCTGTTGAAATCCACGGATTAATCGATAGAGTGGATGTTTGCGAGGGAGAGTATGAGATAGAAGAAAATGGTGAGGTTAAGAAGGTTCCTTGTGAATATGTTAAGGTAATTGACTATAAGACTGGAAATAAAAATGTATCGCTTCAAGATTTATACTATGGTCTTCAGCTTCAGATGGTGGTTTATATGGGCGCTGCTGAGAAAAATGAAAATGATAGGATGGATCGAGAGAGAGAAAGTGATAAGAGATTAGTTATTCCGGCTGGTATATTCTATGTGAATATAAAGGATGAAATTAGTGATGTAGAAAAGGCAGTTGACTATCGAAATAATGGTATTTATGATGGAAATCCTTATTCTGTTCAGGCATTGGATAATAGCCTTGTTGGATATAAATCTGAAGAAAGCTCAGAAATCAAATATATAGAAGAAGCAAAATCTGAAATTATTAATTTTCAGACAACAAAAACTGGTGCTGTAGCTTATACTACTAAAGATTATATATATGATAAGAATGAAATGCATGAGATAATTGGATATGGTAAAACCATGATTAAGGAGCTATCTGATAAAAGGAATGCTGGAGAAATTGGAATTAAACCTTTTAGAATTAAAAAAGATAATAATGAAGAGGCTAAAAATGCATGTACTTATTGTAAATTTAATTCTATTTGTGGTTTTGATAAGATGAGAGATAGGTATAAAGATTTGAAAGAAATGAAGAACAGAGAGGCTCTTGAACGCATAGTTGCAGATAAATAGAGAGGTAGATAAATGGCTAGATGGAATAAAAATCAGGAGAGGGTTATTAATTGGAGAAATTCCTATGCCCTTGTTTCAGCGGCGGCGGGTTCTGGAAAGACTGCTGCTTTAATAGAGAGAATTTTAAGGCTTGTTATCGATGATGGTGTCGATGTTAACAAGCTTATTGTGGTGACCTTTACAAAGGCTGCTGCGTCAGAGATGAAGGAAAGGCTTATGAAGGCGCTTGAAAGTAAGATTTATGAGCTTTCAATGAAAGAGAATTTAAGTGCTGATGAAGAGCTACTTGAGGAGAGACTTGAAAAACAAATTAGTCTTGTAAATACTGCCTTGGTTTGTACCATTGATAGTTTTTGTCAATATATTATTAAGAACTATTTTTATGCTATTGACGATTTTGATCCAAGCTTTACTGTTATTGATCAAAATGATAATGAAATTCTTTTGACTGAAACTGTTGAAAAGGTTGTTGAAGGAAGGTATGAAGAGGCAGCTGATGATGTGTTTATTAATACCGTCAGGATGTATTCTGGATGGAAGAGTGATGATGATTTTAAAAGTTTGATTAAGGCCCTGGTTAAAAAGGCTCTTACTCATCCGCAACCAGAAAAGTGGTTAGATGAAGTTTTATTTGCTTATGATGTCGAGAATGAAAAGTGGGATGAATTCTTTAATATGAATTCAGAAAACTATAAACCTAATAGCTCAAATTGGATGGAATTTATTTTTGATTTTATTGAGAATAAAATTTCTCAATATAGGGAATATGCCTGCTTTGCAAGGAAGATTCTTGTTGATGGAAAAGAGACTAAGGTAGATGAAGATTTAAATGAGAAAAAACTAAAAGCAGCTTTGGAGTTATTAGATAAGTTTATTTATACTATTGATTTGGATATTGACCATTTTGATAGAGTTTTAAAATTATCAGAAGAAAAAAAGGATTTTAATGCTTTATGTAGAGAGATGGTAAACTTTAATGTTTTGCCGTTTGATAGGTCATATTCAAATGTAAAAGAAGAAAAGGCTGCAGCTAAGAAATACAGAGATCTTTACTGTGATAAGTATAAAAAGATACTGGATATGTTCAATCTCGAGAATATGGAGCTAATGAATATAAGGGAAGATGAATATGCAAAGAAAAAGGCATTAAATCTTGATGATGAGAACTTAGATGAAGCTTTAGAGCTTAAGAACTTAAATGAGCAAATAGAATATAAAGAGCCTATTGATATAATTAAAGAAAGGTTTCTAAAAATTTATCCATATTTATCTGAATTAATTGATACTGTTAAAGAGGTTATGGCGTCCTACGCTAAGGAAAAGAAGGACAGAAATACCGTTGATTTTAATGATATGGAGAGATTTGCGCTTAGAATTTTAACTGTAGAGGATGAAAATGGGAAGCTATGTCCTTCGGAGGTTGCACGCGAATTAAAGGCTAATTTTAAGCAGATTATGATTGATGAATATCAGGATAGTAACCTTATTCAGGAGGCGATTTTAACATCTATTTCTGGTGAAAGTGGCGAGCCATATGTGTTTATGGTTGGCGATGTTAAGCAGAGTATTTATGGGTTTAGACATGCTAGACCTGATTTATTCTTGGAAAAATATTATTCATATAGTCCTGAGGAAGAATTTCTTGATGGAGATGAAGATGCTCCTCAGTCTGAAAGAGAAGGGAAAAAAATTCTTATTAATTTGGATAGGAATTACCGAAGCAGAATTGAGGTTTTAGAGTTTACAAATGAAATTTTTAAGAAGCTTATGAAAAGGGAATTTGGAAAACTTGACTATGATGAGAGGGCTTCTCTTAAGTATGGTGAGCTATATGATGAGTCAGAATATCCTGTTGAGGTTATGCTTTTAGATGAGTCTGACTTGAGAAAATATATTGATGATGAGAATAAAAAGAAGAAGCTATTCTATGGAAATAATGAGTTTTCCAGGGTTGAACTTGAAGCGATTACGGTTGGTAAGAGGATTAGAGAACTTTGTGGTATCGATGGTTTTTCGGCGCTTGAAATTGATGGTGGAACTGCTGAAGATGGTAGTAGGATTAAGAAGAAGCTTGAGTATAAGGATATTGTGCTTTTGTTTAGAGGCATAAAGGGTGTAAGCGATACTTATAAAGATATTTTAGAGAGGATGGATATCCCTGTATTTTGTGAGGGTACGAAGGGGTATTATGATAGACATGAGATTCAGATTGTTTTAAATTACCTTAAGATAATTGAAAATCCTCTGCAGGATATTCCTTTTGTTGGCGTGCTTCGTTCGGCGTTTGTTGGGCTTAATGAAAAGGAACTTGCAAGAATTAAGGCGTATGGTAAGAAGAAGTATTACTATTATGAAGGCGCGCTTGCCTATGTTGAAAAGCATGATAATGAGCTTTCGAGAAAGTTAAAGGCCTTTCTAGATAGGCTTATGTATTATCGAAGCATTGAAAAAGAGAGAAATGCCTATGAACTTATTAACAATATTCTTGAAGATGAAGGATTCTTCCAGCTTGTTAGTGTTCAGGAAAATGGAGAAAAGAAGGCTGAAAATCTTAAGATTTTAAAGAAGAATGCATATGACTTTATTCAACGTGGAAACAGGGGAGTTGCTGAGTTTAATAAATATATAGAAGATTTAATGGGGAATGACTTGGATAGAGGAGAGGCTGATATTAGTTCTGATGGTAGTAATGCGGTTAGGATTATGTCGATTCACAAGAGTAAAGGTCTTGAATTCCCTGTGGTAATTTTGTGCGGAATCCATAAGGATTTTAATCTAAGAGATAGTTCTGGAAATATTATTATTGATAATGATTTGGGACTTTGTACTGAAGATATTAATGCTCAACTTGGAGTTAAAACATCTAATCCTTATAAATTGTTAGTTAAAGAAAAGATATCTTTAGATTCTAAGGCTGAAGAGCAGAGGCTTCTTTATGTTGCGCTTACAAGGGCTAAGGAAAAGTTGATTGTAACTGGAAAATTAAATTATAATCCTAATAAAACAATGACAGCGCAAAATGAATTGTTTTATCGAACTTTTGATAAAATTGATAATACTGTAAAATTTGGATATAAAGATATGGATGGTTATAATAATTACTATTCATGGATTGTTGCTGGTATTTATCGTAGAGATGCTTTTAAAGGGGCTATGGAAGATTATGCTAATAAGATGTCATCTCTTATCGAAAGAATTAAGGAATTAGATGAAAATGATGGTGCTACTGAAAGTCTTGAATTACATGATGATGATTATGTAGGATGTTCAAGTGAAAAAGGATTGGATGTTAAGTTTATATGTTGTGAAAATATTATTGATTATGGACAGAAGATAATTCAAGGCGTTGAAGAGGAGATTGAAAGGAGAAATAAGGAGCCTAATCCTCTGGAAGAAGCTAAACTCTTAGAGCTTATTAGAGCTCAAAGAGAATATCAATATCCTTTTGAGAATTCTCTTAAATATCCTTCTAAAATTAGTGTTTCTGCACTTAAGAAGAGGGCATATGAGGAAGCATCTAATCCAAAGAGCGCTGATAGTGAGAGCGTTAACTCTTTAGGGGAAAACGCCATTGATGAGATTGTTGACTTAATTAGTGAGAATTCTAATCAGAAGAGTGATGTAGAACTTGAGGGTGGAATTGAAGATAAGGATATAAAGAATCGCTATATTAGGCATGCTGATAGAGATGTGATTAATCTTGGTGCAACCAGGGGTACGGTTTACCATAATATTATGGCTCATATTGATTTTGCAGATTTATCTAAATATGATACAATTGAGAAGTTTGAAAAATTTATTGATTCTTTACTGAAAAAAGCAGTAGTTACTGAGGATGAGAAGAGTCTTATTGATAATTCAGATTTTATGGATTTCTTTACAGATAATAATAATCCGATTATAGGGGAGTTAATAAAGGCTGGTGAGAAAAAGAGAATTTGGTGTGAGCAGCCTTTTATGAAGGAATACTCTTCGGATAGGCTTTTTGAGGGAAAGGATGACTTTACGGATACTTCTAATAAGACGGTTGTTCAAGGAGTGATTGACCTTTGGTTTATTAATGAAGATAATAAGATAATTCTCGTTGACTATAAGACTGATGGGCTTAGCTCTAAGGGATTTTTAAGAAATGCCTCTGATGAAAAGAAGGGTGAGTTTAGAGCAGAGCTTATTAAGAGATATCAAACACAGTTTGATTATTATTCAGATGTGCTTGAAAGTATGATGGGGCGAGAAGTTACAGAGAGATATATTTATTCATTCTCTTTATTAGAAGTAATTAGTGTACCAGTTGCAAAGAAATAACAGGTATTTGAGGTGGAAATTTTATGGATTTTATAATTCCAGATTTTAAGAAGAGACAGCTTAATAATTACCAGAAGATGGAATTTATTTTTAAAGAGATTGAGAAAAATGGGCTTCAGGATGATAAGGCTATGAGGCTTATTTTACATAGTTGTTGTGCTCCTTGTTCTTCTCATGTTATCAGTGTTTTAACTGAGTACTTTAATATTACGGTTCTTTATTATAACCCTAATATTGAACCCTATGATGAGTATTTAAAGAGAAAGAATGAAGAGATTCGATTTATTAAGGAGTTTTCGGAAGGTGGAAACACCCGTCACTCGCTCGATTTGATGGATTGCGACTATGATAATGACAAGTTTCATGAAATGGTTAGAGGAATGGAAATGCTTCCTGAGGGAGGTGAGAGATGTTTTTTATGTTATGAAGAGCGTCTGAGAAAAGCTGCTTTAGTAGCGCGTGACAATGGATATGACTTTTTTACAACTACCTTGAGTGTGAGTCCTTATAAAAATGCTGAAAAGATTAATGAAATTGGTGAGAGGCTTGAAAAGGAAATTGGAGTTAAGTTTTTGTATTCTGACTTTAAAAAGAAGAATGGATATTTAAATAGCATCAAGCTTTCGAAGGAATATAATCTTTATCGGCAGGATTATTGCGGATGTATTTATTCTAAGAGGGATTCAAAGTGCAAGGAATGTAAGAAAAATAGTGAGAAATTCGATGATTGTTCAACGATTAAATAATCGGTTTTGGAATAAGTTGAAAATTCTAAACTGTAAATGTGGTAAAAGTGTTTTAGAATTGTGAAGATATTGTGAAAATTGACCAAATGACCTACTATTATTATAATTTAATGATATTATAGTAATGTTGAGTAAATATTCATACAATTATTTGGTATGAGAGGTCAAGCCTTATTTAAGATATGGAGAATTTTATATGAATAGTGGAAAAAGATATGAAACTATGAAATATCGAAGAGTTGGGAAAAGTGGCTTGTTACTTCCGGAGATTTCATTGGGTTTATGGCATAATTTTGGGACCTATGATAATTACTCAAACATGAAGAAGATGTGCCATGTTGCCTTTGATAATGGTATTACACATTTTGATTTGGCGAATAACTATGGGCCTGAACCTGGAAGTGCAGAAAGAAATTTTGGGAAAATCTTGAGGGAAGATTTTAGAAATTACAGAGATGAGATGATTATTTCTACGAAGGCAGGATATGATATGTGGCCGGGACCTTACGGTGATTTCGGTAGCAGAAAGTATCTGATTGCCAGTCTAGATCAAAGTCTTAAACGGATGGGAATTGAGTACGTTGATATTTTTTATCATCATAGGATGGATCCAGACACACCATTAGAGGAAACGGTGGGTGCTCTTGATCAAATTGTTAGAAGTGGTAAGGCGTTGTATATTGGAATTTCTAATTACGATGGTGAGACTTTAACAAGAATTAAGGCGTTATTTGACGAAGTCCATGTTCCTTTTATTATCAATCAAAACAGATACAATATTTTTGATAGAACAATTGAGAATAACGGTCTTAAGAAGGTTTCAGCAAGAGAAGGTAAGGGAATTATTGCTTTTTCACCTTTAGATCAGGGAATCCTAAGTGGAAGATATATGAATGGTATTCCTAAAGACAGTCGTGTTGGTGGAAGAAGTGTTTTCTTACATGAGAATGATATTACTGAGGAGAAGCTTAGTAAGCTAGAAAAACTTCAGGCATTCGCTAAGAGACGAGGTCAGAGTCTTTCACAGCTTGCACTTTCGTGGGTTCTTAAAGATGATGTGGTTTCTAGTGTGCTTATTGGTGCTAGTAAACCGGAACAGATTTTAGAGAATCTAAAGATTATTGATAGGAAGCCTATTAGCGAAGCTGAGGCTGAATATATAGAATTAATTGTTAATGATAAGGAAGATTAATTCAATTGGAGTTGTTATTTATTATTAATTAAATAAACATTATATTACTAGGAGGAAATTATGTTTAATTTTAAGAATGTATGTTACAAGGCTTTTGCGATTTGCCTTACTGGTGCAGTTGCACTTTCATCAACCGGATGTAAGATTGGTTTTGGTGGAAAAAAGAAAGGTAATAGCAACATTAAAGTTGAAAACGGCGGAGCCTTTAAGATTGACGAAGAAGTAGGCGATGGTATTGCAATGGTTGTTGAAGATTCAACAGTTGCTTATGCAAATGGATATTTTCTATTTGATGTATATTCTACTGATGACGCAACTGCTGGCAATACATTATATGTTTATAATGTAGAAGATGATGAATTAAATAGTTATGAAGTTCCTGATTACTATGAAAGATTTCAGCCAACTAAAGACGGCAATGTTTATGCAGTAAATTATGATTATACAAAGAATAATCCACCTATTGAGCTTATTAGCCTTGATTCAAAAGGTGAGGTAAAACAGAAAGTTGAATCTAAAGACTTCTTCAAAGAGAAGAAGAATAATAACATTTCTGATTTGAGAGTAGATGGTGATGGTAATTGCTATGTTTTGGGAGATTCAGAAATTGTTAAACTTAATGATAAGTTTAAGAGGGAATCATCTATTAAGTTCAAGGATTCAGTAGATGGAATTGGTTTTGATAATGATGACAATTTGATATGCTCAATGTATGATCCAGAAGAGGGTACTTCAAGTGTTTATGAATGTGATTTTAAAAAGGGTGAAATTGGAGAAAGCGTAGCTGAGTTTGACGGCTATGGATGGTACGCAAGTACTATTAGTAAGGGATTTGATGATTACGTGTTTACAATGGCATGTGAAAATGGTATTTATGGATTTAAGGAAGATGGTTCAAATGAGATACTTTTACATTTCTTAAATTCAAATATTGACAGTTCAGGTAATAATCTAATTAAGGTTATTGACAAGGAGAATTCTATTGCTGTTTTAAATAATGGTAGTGAAGAAGAACCACTTAATCAGATTTGCAAATTAGTTAAGATTCCTGATAAAGAATTTGCTAAGAAGGAAGTTATTACATTTGGTTCACCTAATATAGACTATAGTGTGAAGACTTCAATTGTTGAATTTAACAAGCAGAGTGATAAATACAGAGTTGAAATAGTTGATTACGAAGGCGATAATCCTATTGATACTTTTAAGACTGAAATTACAGCTGGTAATATTCCGGATATTATTGATACTTCAGCGCTTAGTAGTAAGAGTCTTGTTAGTAAGAATCTCTTAGAGGATTTAACACCTTACTTTGATAAGGATAAAGATGTTAAAAAGGATGATATTCTTGATGCAGTTATAAGAGCATGTTCTATTGATGATAAGATTTATACTGTTTCTCCTGGATTTAATATATCTTCACTTGTAACTAGTACAGATAGAACAGATGCAGATCATTGGACATATGACGAATTCTTAGATATGGTTGATGGACTTAAGAAAGATGAAGTTGCTTATAATTACAATACTAAATTTACATATTTCAATGCATTTGTTTTAAATAATGTCGACGAGTTTATCGATTTTGAAAAGGGTAAATGTAATTTTGATAGCGAAACATTCAAAAGACTTCTTGAATTCTGTAACTCAGGTTCTCAAGATGTTGCAGGTGGTGAAGAAAATGATGACGGAAATGATAAGATTGTAAAGAAGAGATTTAAGAATGATTTATACTTATCAATCGGTTTTCAGGGAAATCCATCATACATTTGTCTCTATGATCAGATGTTCAAGGGTAAGGCTAATTATATAGGTTATCCTTCAGATAAATGTAGTGGTACATATATGATGCTATCTAGTAGCTTTTCTATGTATTCTAAGTCTGCAGTTAAGGATGGTGCTTGGGAACTTCTGAAATACTTCCTTTCAAGAGAATACCAGGGTAAATCACTTGATAGTTATTTGATACCTACTAGAAAAGATAATTTTGAAGATTATTGTAAGCAATTTACTACAACTGAGAAATACACTGATGAATGGGGACACAAAGTTGTACCTGCTTCTGGTATGGATTCAGCAGCTATGTTTGAGGGTGAGATTAAGCCATTGACTGAAGATCAGATAGATATTTTTAGAGATTTAGTTGATAAATCTACTCTTGCTACAATTTCATTCTACAATGATAAGCTTTCAACAATTCTTAGTGAAGAACTTGAAGCATATTACAATGGTGATAAGTCAGTAGATAACGTATGTGATTCTATTCAGAACAGAGTAACGACATATATTAATGAATCAAAATAAAAAGGTGATAATATGAAACGATTTAAATTCAGACACTTTAAAGATAGATTTTCAAGTTTTATATTTCTATTTCCTAGTCTTTTAGGTGTGTTGGTATTTTTTATCATACCATTCTTCATAATTATAGAGTATTCCATTATGGATAACCCTATTAATCGTGAATTTGTTGGACTGGAGAATTTTAAAAATTTAATGACAAACAAGGCGTTTATTACGGCGGCTAAGAATACAGCAATTTTTTCGCTTATTTCTGTGCCGTCCGCCGTTGTTGTTTCATTGTTGATGGCTATGGTTTTGGAAAAGAATATTCCGTTTAGTAGTCAGTTTAGAACATTTTTACTTAGTCCTATGATGGTACCAGTTGCATCCATCGTGCTAATTTGGAGAGTTCTCTTTGATTACAATGGTTCAATGAATGAGTTTATTATGAACCTTGGGATGAAACCGATTGACTGGTTCCAGACGGATTTTTCACAGCTGGTAATCGTGTTCTTGTTCCAATGGAAGAATCTGGGTTATAATATGATTCTTTTTATGGCGGCTCTTGCATCTATACCTAAGGATGTTTTAGAGGTTGCAAGTATGGAGTATACTGGACCTTTAACTATCTTCTTTAAGATAAAAATTAGGTATTTGTCATCAACCATTTTCTTTGTATCGCTGTTAACTCTTGTCAACTCTTTTAAGGTATTCCGTGAGATTTACCTTTTGACAGGAGATTATCCATATAGCAGTTTGTATATGTTACAGCATTTCATGAATAATACATTCCAAAGCTTGGATTATCAAAAGCTTTCTGCGGCTGCAATTATTATGGCGGCTGTTATGTGTGTTATTATTGGAATCATGTTTGCACTCGATAATAAGTATGCAAAAGATATCGAAGAAGGGTGAGGGTTGACATGAAGAAAATATTTAAGTTTTTACATAAGAAGAAAAAAGAAAAAGAAGAGATTGTTGAAGCTAACAATGATGCAATAATTAAAAATGTTGACATTACTAAGTTTTCAGAATATCTCGAAGAGGCATATGCAGATCCGCATGCAGTTAAGAATATTGATATTGCGGAGTGCATTAAAAAGACAAAGAAGAAAAAGAAGTTAAGAAAGGTTAATAGAATAATATTATTTGTAGTTGCATTGTTTTTCTCTACATCTTTCTTGATTCCTACTGTTTTAACAATTGTTAACTCCTTTATGTCTGGAGCAGAGATTAATTCTAACTATGGAATTATATTTAAGAAATACGAAGAGCAGAGTGATATGGGAACGTTTGGAGCTAATTCAAGTTACGTGTCTGATAAGGTTAATTTGAAGCTTATTCCAGATGAAGTTACATTTTCACAGTATGGAACTGTTCTTTTGAAAAGTCCTGATTATTTGCTTAAATTCTGGAATTCGGTACTATATGTTGTTCCGATTGTATTTTTCCAGATATTTATTGCGCTTGGCGCCTCGTATAGTTTTATGAGATTTCAGGGTAAGATTAAGACGATGATATTCTTTATATACATTATTCTTATGCTGATGCCTTTCCAGGTTACACTTGTTCCTAACTATATCGTTGCTGAGAAGATTGGAACCTTGAATACGGTTTGGGCGATTCTGCTACCAGGATTTTTTGCTCCGTTTAGTGTTTATCTTCTTACAAGGTTTATGAAGAGAATTCCGGTTGCTTTGATTGAAGCTGCCAAGATTGATGGAGCTAGTGAATTAAGAATATTCTTTAAGATTTGTGTTCCTTTGTGTAAGAGTGCTATTGCTTCAGTTGCAATACTTTTATTCATTGATTATTGGAACATGGTTGAGCAGCCGGTTATCATGCTTGATAATAGCGATAAATATCCGTTATCTGTATTCTTATCACAGATTAATAATGGAGAGACTGGACTTGCTTTTGCAGTGGCGACAATTTATATGATACCAACCATCTTGATGTTCTTACATGGTGAAGAATATCTTATCGAAGGTATTTCTTATACCGGTGGAGTTAAAGGATAGGAGGAGAGAATCATGGATAATAAAGAAAACATTAATGAAAATATTACAGAAAATAATAATACTGAGGTTGATATGGCTGAGAATAATAATGAAAAGGTTGTTAGAAAGAAGAGAAAACCTATTTTAGATGCTGATGAAATTAGAGCTAAGGCAAAGAAATGGAGAATTAGAAAGATTGCTGCAGGATTTTTTATCGTTCTGTTATTACTTACTTTCTTCTCTAATACTATTATGAATTTTTATCTTCCTGAGGTTTCATCAAAGTATGTTTCTAGTGGTACTGTAAGTTCTGCTATTGTTGGACAGGGTATTGTTGAAAATACTAAAGCATATACTGTTAAGGCTAGTGGTAATAGAACAGTTGATAAAATCTTTGTTAAAGAGAATGAAAAGGTTAAGGAAGGTCAGCTTCTTTTGACTTATGTTGAGGGTAGTGATACCGATTTAAAAGCGGCCGAAGATGAACTTGAAGAGCTCGAGAGAAATCGTGAAAAAGAAGAATTAAAGATGCCTACTGATATGACAGAGGATGAGCTTAATTTAAAGAAGGCCAAAGAAGCAGTTGAAGATGCTGAAGAAAAATTAGAAGAAACAAAAGAAAACAAAGAAAAATATGACAAGAAGAAGAAAAAACTTGAGGAAGTAACAAAAGAAATTGAAAAGAAAACTAAAAAGGTTGAAGAACTTACAAAGCAGATTGATGAAATGGGTACAGTTGCATCTGTTACAGATCTTCAGAGTACAATTGCAACAACAGAAAAAGAGCTTGCTTCATCTAAAGTTGATTTATCTGATTTAGAGGAAGATTTAGAGGCTGCTAAGGCGGATGGTTTAGATACAAAAAGTCTTGAAAGAAGCATTAGAGATAAGAAGGCGACTATTGCTGAAACGGAAGCTAATCTTACAAAACTTAGAAGTGATCTTGCTAAGGCTACTCAGGATGCTGCTACACTTGCAGCTCTTAAGGCTGAGATGGATAAAAAGAATGATAAGATTGAAAAGCTTAAGAAAGAACAGACTGAACTTGATGCTAAGGTTTCAGAATTATCTTCAGTAATCGATGTTGAGGCTGCTAAAGATGCTTTAGAAACAGCAAAAGAAAGCTATGAATCACAGGTTCGTAGTATGGATACTAAAGAAGAAGAGCAGGAAATTGAAGAAAAGACTTCTGAAATTGATGAAGAAGCTGCATTAGAGCAATTAGCAGAAGCTAAGAAGAAGGTTGAAAAATTAAAGACGGATGATCTTATCGAAGTTAGAGCTAAACATGCTGGTGTAGTTAAGAGTATTAAGGCAGAAAAGAAACATGAAGTTTCTAAGGATGCTGAGCTTATTGACATTGAACCTAAGTCAGATGAGTTTACAATTAAGATTACAATTGATAAATCATATAAGTCAGATCTTAGAATTGGTCAAAAGGCTGATATTGAAGAGGATTATGAGAATAAGATGAAGGCTAAGATTAAGACTATTGAAGCTGATGAATCTAATCCTAATGATAAGATTGCAGTTACATTTAAGCTTAAAGGATCAGATATTGCTGTTGGTCAGACTTTGAATTTGAGTATTGGTGGAAAGATGACAAAACAGGAATATGTTATTCCAAACAATGCTATTCATGAAGATAATAGTGGTAAATTTGTTTATGTTATCACCACAAAGAGTACTCCTCTTGGTAACAGATATATTGTTAGCAAGGTAGCTGTTACGGTTAAGGCTACTGATGGTAACAGATCAGGTGTTAGTGGAGAGTTTGATGATAGCCCTAATGTAGTTACCAATTCTACTAAGCCTCTCGAAGATAAGATGCAGGTTAAACTAGTTTCAGAATAATAAATTTGAAAACAGGTGATTAATATGATAAAGATGATAAAAAAATATCGAAGACCCGTTCTATTAGTTACAGATGTCATTTTTATTATTCTGGCTGTAATTATTTTTGTTAGGGTTAGAAATGCATACGATACACTTTACCATGTACAGGAAAGTAAACGTTGGTCTACGAAAGATATGCCTTCCGCTCAGATTGATGTTTATGTTTCTGAAAATAAGGCTATTTCTACAAATGACATTAATAGTGTTAGAGCTAAAATAGTTAAAGACTTGACTACTGATGGACTAATTGAAGAGGGTAATAAAAAAAGAATATGGGCCGATTCGTTTTCAGCAGAAACTGAGGTGGAAATTAAGAAAGATGGAAATATGTATTCTGCCAATGCTGTTTTAACAGGTGGTGATTTCTTCTTGTTCCATCCTATTCCAGTGATTTCGGGCTCATATATTTCTGAGTCGGATGAGGATCCATACAGAATTGTTCTTGATGAAACAATGGCTTGGAGTATATTTGGATCTACTGACGTCGAAGGTATGGAAGTGTTTATTGGTAATAGAATATATACTGTTGCTGGTGTTGTTAAGGTTGATAAGGGAAAATTTGCCGAAGCTACTTATGGTAGCAAGGGAAGAGTTTTCATACTCTATAAGTCTTATACATCAAGTAAAGGACTTGGAACCTCTGAAACTGCTGATGGTACAAGCTCAGATAGTGGAGATTCGAGTGCTACAGAAGATTCATCAGGTTCACAGGATTCTCTTATGATTTTAAATTACCAAGCAGTTCTTCCAAATAAGGTTCAGAACTATGCAAGTAATATTATTAAGAAGGGATTTGGTGTAAGTACTGACCTTTCTGATGAGGCTAAGCAGTCTAATATTATTTCTACTGATGAAATTGAAGTTATTGATAATACTATACGCTATAGGTTATTGGGAATTTTGTTGGATTTAAGATCAATGCCATATAGAAGTATGAGAGTTAGCAGTGTTTATTATCCTTATTGGGAAAATGAAGCTAGATATATTCAGGATCAGATGGTTTATGCCTATGTTTCCTGCTTCTTACTCTTTATTTTACCATTCCTTACAATAATTCACTACATTGGTAAGGTTGTTGTAATAATTAGAGATAAGTTTGAATTCTTGTTTGAGACGGATTATCTCCCTAAGAACAAACTTTTACGTAAGTCAGAGTATTAAGATTAGATTTTTACAATTAAATATATGTGTAAAATTTGTCGGATTTTTTGGTTTAAGTAATTTAGTAGAATGTGTAAACTTTAGGACATAAATGTTAATTTATTATTCTAAGGTTTACACATTTTTTTGTTTTGGTGATGAGTTTATATTCTACCGAAATTATGCTATGCGGAATTCTCATTTGATTGCTCCGCTGGATAGACTTTTATGAGGTGTTTTAATGATTGAATTACAGAATATTAGCAAGTTTTATTATACAGATACTTCAGTTACTCTTGCTTTAAATAAGATTAATCTTACATTCCCTGAGACCGGTTTTGTTTGTATTACTGGTGAGAGTGGTAGTGGTAAGTCTACACTTTTGAATATTATCAGTGGTTTGGATACCTTTGATGATGGTGAAATGTTCTTTGATGGAAATCCGACTTTTCAATTTGATAAGACTGATTGGGAAAATTATCGTAGAGAGAAGATAGGTTTTGTTTTTCAGAATTATGGTCTTATTGGTCATTATTCCACACTTGACAATTGTATGGCTGCGCTTTTGATTCAGGGTTTAGATGAGGAAACATCTAAGAAGAAGGCTCTTGATTATCTTGAGAAGGTTGGCTTAAAGGAGCAGATTAAGCTTCGCGCATCTGACCTTTCAAGTGGTCAGAAACAGAGACTTTCTATTGCAAGAGCCCTTGCTAAGAATACCCCTGTTATCGTTGCTGATGAGCCTACTGGTAATCTTGATTCTGAGACAAGCGCCCAGATTATCGACTTATTAAAGGAATTATCAGATGACAAGCTTATAATCATGGTTACACATGACTATGAAAGAGTTGAACATGTTGCGACTAAGAAGATTAGGTTACATGATGGAGAACTTGTTTCTGCGGTTGATGTTAATCAAGGAGCACTTAATAAGAGCATTTCTTTTGAGAATGCAGGTGATAGTGAAATTAGTGCTACAAATGAGGACGAAAATAAAATCGCGAATGACAGTGAAACTAATTTGACAAGTGAATTAGAAAATGAGAGTCGTAAAGAATCCAATCTAGATAAAAAAGAAAAGATTAAAGACTTTTTTAATATAAAGCTTAAGCAAAATATTAAGGCTTTTAGGTTCTTTGGAATGGATTTAAGAGGACAGAGAACCAGAAATGCTGTATTTATGATGTTCTTTATTTTTACATCACTTGTTAGTTTTATTTTCCTTGGAGAACTTTTCTTAAATAAGGATGATAGAAGTACCAGGGAATATGATAATTCAGCGTTTTTAAATGAGACTGATAAGAGAATTTTAGTTAAGAGGGCTGATGGAGCGAGACTTAAAAGTGAGGACGCTGCTACTCTTAAGAAACTAAATTATGTTACAGATGTTGATACAAATGATTTATGTAATGATATCAATTTCTATATAAATGAGGGCTCTGACTATAGGGTTCTTCATGGAGATAAGACAGAGGATGGTCAGAAGGTTTCGAGGGTTGAGTTTATTGAAACCAAGAAGTATATGAGAACGGCTTCAGCGATTTCTTCTGATGAGCTAAAAGATGGAAGACTTCCTCAAAGTAAGGATGAGGTGGTTTTATATTCAAATAAAGAGTATGAGCTTGGTGATACGGTCCATATTTATTTTAAGAATGAACATCTTTGGGATAATGGTGAGTATTATGATAAGGACTTTACTGTTGTTGGTCTTTTGAAACATAAAACCTCACAGGCGTATTTTTCAACTGAGCTTTCTAATATGCTTACTGCTAGCATGAGTGCTCCACAGATTAATATGAGCTTTCTCTATAGTGAGCAGTTTAAAAAGTTTTATGGAAGAGATTCATTTATTTTAGTTGTTGCCGATGACCTTGGAATCGATGAAGTCAGGGTTTCTGAGAATTACAAGGTAGATATTGCTCCAAGTGAGGCTTTTGGGCAGGTTTCTAGTGTTGAGAGAGCATTCGTTGGAAATGTTAGTATTGATTTTAAGACTGTAGTTGAAGGAGCTGATGAGACAGCTGAAGGTGAAGTAGACACGACTTCATTAAGTTCTGCGGAAGATGTTGAGATGGAAAAGGTTCAATTATCTGCTAAGAATTATGATAGTGGTGATGAGGATAAGAGTAATTTTTCAAAGCTTAGTCCTATTTTCTTAGAGGTTAGTCAGGAACTCTTTGATGCCTGCTATGCTAATGTTTCTGGTAGTTATCAGGGTGATGTTTATATTACTGACTATTCTAAGACTGATAAGGTGCTTAAGGAGCTTACAAAGGCTGGATATGTTGGAATCAGCACATACAGAGTTAGTACAACTAACTATGTACCTGAGAAGGTTACTTATAGACTTATTACGATTTCAATTTCACTTGCAGTTTTGATTATTCTCTTTGTTTTGCAGATTCTAATTATTAGATCTCTTATGAAGATTAAGATTAGTGAGTTTTATATTTTTAAGTTTATGGGAATGAGACAGATTGAAATTGATGATATTGTTAAGTTTACAATGGGATTTTATGCATTGGTTTCTGGTATTCTTGTTCTATTTGTTATGTCGATTCTATCGTTATTTAAGATTAATTTTATTAGTGAGATAATTCAGTACTATACTTTGATAAACATTATTATTTACTTTGTTTATATTCTTATTATGGCATATGTATCTTCTAAGGTTTTCACTGCTGTAGTGAAGAAAAAGAACAGTTAAGGGGCTGATATTATGATTAAAGTACAGAATTTAAATAAATATTATAATAGGGGCCGTAAGAATGAGAATCATGTTCTTAAGGATATTAACCTTGAATTTGAATCTACTGGACTTGTTTGTATTTTAGGTGAAAGTGGATGTGGTAAGACTACACTTTTAAATACAATTGGTGGTTTGGATGATTTTTATTCTGGAAATATGGAGGTTGGCCGCTCAAAAATAAGTAAATATAGTATTAAGACCTCTGAGAAGATGCGTAATGATAATTTGGGATTTGTTTTCCAGAATTACTATCTTTTAAGTGATTATACAGTGGCTTATAATATCAGAATTGCCCTTAATATCTATGATTTAACCGAGGAAGAGAAGGATGAGAGGGTGGATTATGTTCTTAAAGCCCTTGATATTACTAAGTATAAAAAGAAGCTGGTTTCTGAACTTTCAGGTGGCCAGCAACAGAGAGTTTCCATTGCAAGAGCCCTTGTTAAGGCGCCTAAGATTATTCTTGCGGATGAACCTACGGGAAATCTGGATGAGGAGAATACAATTAGGACAATGAGTATTCTTAAGAATATTTCTAAAGAATGTCTTGTTATTGTGGTTACTCATGAGAAGGATATTGCTAAGTTCTTTGCAGATAGAATTATTAAGATTGTTGATGGCGAGGTTGCTAAGGATAAGGTTAATAAGAAGAGAGATGCCTATATTAGGAAGTATGATAGCAATATTTACCTTAAGGAAATGGATGAGTATGCTTCTAGACTTAAGGAACTTGACCTTCATCTTTATAAGGAAAAGAATGATGAAGATGAGGATTTAGAAGAGGGTGCGTCTGTTAATGAAACTCAAAATGAGGGGACTCTTAGTGTTGATACTGAGGGAGAGAATACCGTTACAGTTGATGGAATGCCTATAAAGCTTACCTTTGCTTATAAGGATGGTAAACTCTATATTAAGAATGAGTCTGAAACTGATGTTATTCTTACTTCTGAAGATGATGATTGTCAGATTATTGATGATTATATGCCTAAGCTTGAGATGAAGGAAGTTATGGAGTTTGATTTTAAGCTTCCTGAGCTTGAGAATAAACATGAGGGTAGTTTTACTGCGAGGGAAACCTATAAGCTTGCCAAGGAAAACATTAAGGTTATTGGTAAGAAACAGTTTTTTATAATTATAATTTTGCTTTTGACAGCTGTGCTTACGACTATTGGTATGGCTAATTATATAAATAAGGTTAGAGTCCCTGTGGAGGATATTGTTACAACGGATTCTAGGTATGTTCAGGTTATGATGGAAACCAAGGGTAATAAGACTGAAACACAGGTTCTTGGCTATATGAATAGCTATATTAATGATGTTTTAAATGAGGGTACTTATAGAGAAATTTATGGAATTGCTAAGAATTCTATGGATGTTTCCTTTAATCAGGTGGTTCAGATGAAGCATGTTAAGGGTAGTGTGGAAGGAATTTCCTTTGTTTCTTATAATCATCTTGATCCTGAAACCCTGGTGTGTGGCCGAATGGCTGAGAATCCATATGAGGTTGTTGTGGATGAGTGGGTTATTGACAGGATTAGAAAAAATAATGGTATCCTTGCTCAGATGCTTACATCGGATGCAGCCTTCCTTGGTGAGACTATTACTGAGTTTATGTCGGCTGTGGATTTTGAGATTGTTGGCGTTTGCAAGTCGAACGAGCCTTCAGTTTATATGAATGATATTAGTCTTGGCCTTGTTGGTAACTATGGAATTAAGGCTGCGAGTGTTGACCAGATTAATGTCTATTATCCTGATGCCTTTACTAAAAAGCAGTTAGATCTTGGTAATAATGATATTATTATTTCTAAGGAATACTATGAAAAGAAGCTTATGGACCGCGAGATTAAGAGTGTTAGCGATGGAATTGGCGCTTTGAATGTTGATAACCATGAATATACGATTGTTGAAATTTCAGAGGTTAAGTTTGGAGCGGATGTTATTGTTAACAACGATAGATATAATACTATTAAGTTTAAGAAGATTAATGGTTCTAGAGGTTTTATAGCTTATGCCCGTGATGCGAGGGAGGCTGCTAAGTACTTTAAGAAGATGAATGAGAACTACAATAAGTACTTTGATGTAAATGTGTCAGTGGCTTATGATAAAGAGGTTAAGGATTACAGGAAGTCTGTATTTAAAGAGGTTCAGTTTACAACCTTCCTGACTCTTGGAATATTTATTATTTCGCTTATTATGATTTACTTTATGATTAAGTCGAATGCGATGAGTAGAAGTGAGGAATTGACAGTTTATAGACTTATTGGTATTTCTAGGATGTCTGTTTTAAGGACTTATATGCTTGAAATTTCGATGATTACCGTATATACGATGCTGCCGGCGATTATTATTACAACAGCACTTATGAAGTTTATTGCATCTGTGCCATCGCTTGAGATGAATTTAAACCTTCCTTGGGCGTTGAGTATTGGTCTTTTTGTTGTGCTTTTGGTAGTTAATAATATTATTAGTATTATGCCGGTTTATGGAATTCTTTCTAAACCGCCTGCAAGGCTTGCCAGAGGAGAGTAGTCTTTAAGAATTAAGATTTAGGGTTGAGTTTTATTTTCTTTTGTAGTAAACTGATAAAACTTGAAGACAAGACTACAAATAAAGATTGGAGATTAGAATTATGTGGGCTAATGAAAGTGTTTTTTATCAGATTTATCCATTAGGTATGACTGGTGCGCCATTTGAGAATGATGGTGTGTTAGAGCACCGTATTTTAAAGGTTATTGATTGGATACCTCATTTTAAAAAGCTTGGAATAAATGCGATTTATTTTTCGCCTCTTTTTGAGTCGGATACTCATGGATATAATACCAGGGATTATAGAATGATTGATAAGAGACTCGGAACAAATGAGGATTTTAAGAAGGTTTGCGAGGAGTTGCATAAAGAGGGTATTAAGGTTATTCTTGATGGTGTGTTTAATCATGTTGGAAGAGGCTTCTTTGGTTTTAAGGATGTTCTAGAGAAGCGTTTTGATTCGCAATATAAGGATTGGTTTAATATCAGTTTTGATGGTAATTCAAATTATAATGATGGACTTTGGTATGAGGGTTGGGAAGGTAACTATGATTTAGTTAAGCTTAATCTTCGTAATGAAAATGTTGTGAATTACCTTCTTGAAAGTGTTAAATTCTGGATTGATGAATTTGGAATTGATGGCCTTAGACTCGATGTGGCTTATATGGTTGACAGAGACTTTTTGAAGAGATTGAGAAGTGCCTGTGATTCATGGAAGGAAGAGTTTTTCTTAGTCGGAGAGATTCTTGGTGGCGACTATAAGGTTATTATGAATGATGAAATGTGTCATTCGGCTACTAACTATGAGTGCTACAAGGGTATCCATTCTTCGTTTAATTCTTATAACTTATTTGAAATTGTTCATTCACTTATGAGGCAGTTTGGTCCTGAGAATTGGACTCTTTACAAGGGGGCGCATCTTTTCTCTTTTGTGGATAACCACGATGTAACCCGTGCGGCTAGTATTGTTCAGAATCCTGAGCATTTGAAGCTTATGTATGCCTTTATTTTTGGTATGCCTGGAATCCCTATTATCTATTATGGAAGTGAGTGGGGAGTTAAGGGAGATAAGAGTCAGGGTGATCCTGCGCTTAGACCTGCCTTTGATAAGCCTGAGTGGAATGAGCTTACTGATTATATTGCAGCCCTTGCTAAGGCTTGGAAGGGTGAAAAGGCACTTCATTATGGGGATTTTAAATCTTTAGTTCTTAATAATAAACAATGTATCTTTGAAAGAAAATTTGAAGATGAAAGGATTATGATTGCAGTTAATGCTGAAGAAAATCCATTTACTGCGCATTTTGATGCACAGGCTGGAAGAGCTCATGACTTGATTACTGGCGAAGAGATTGATTTTGGTGGTGGTTTAGAGCTCCCACCTTATACAGCATATATTTTAAAACCTTTTTAGACTAAATAAATAAAAGAAATAAAAAACGCTTGACAATAGTTAGGTGTATGAGTATAATGTTCAAAGTGTGTTTGAGAAATTGGTGTTCGAAAAGAGCGTATTTAAGGCTTTTGTAGTCGTTTTCTTTGACATACTTTGAAAATTTAGGGGCATAGTTCATCGGTAGAATAAGAGTCTCCAAAACTCCAGAGCTGGGTTCGATTCCTAGTGCCCCTGTACTCTGTACTAATGAAAATCTCAAAAGTGAACTAGATTTGCTTTTGGGATTTTTTTGTTGCTTTATTATGCGAGCGAGATTTTAACTCTATATTGGTAATAAAAAAAATTAAATGCTTGCAAAATAAAGCTCTTTGTACTAAAATCATTAAGTATTAAAGGCGCAAATAGGAAAGGAGAAATCAAATATGCGTAATAATAGAAAAAATCGCCTATTTAGGCGTGCTGTTGCTGCGTTACTCTCTGCAGCAATGGTTGTAACTGGAATACCTGCTAGTAATGCTATTAAAACTTCTAAAAAAGCAGAAGCTGCTAGTACTACTACAAGAACGGGTGTTATGTTTAACGATGGAACGAACTACTATGCTTTGGAGTTTGAGAAACCAAAGTATTATGGTCAGTCTGTTGATTTTAAACTTGTAAAAAGACCAATTAATGGAACTAATTGGACTGATGTTACCAATGAATTTGGTGATAATTATTATCTTGACTTTTATGTATATGGTAACAAAGGTGCCACAGAATATTCTTATGATACTACTAATGATATGATACTTGATAATTTCTCATCAGATAAAGTTAATGATATTTATGTCTATGTTAGTGGTCTTGAATCTAGTAATAATCTATATCTTACCTCAAGTAGTACTACTTATTATAATTTGAAAAATGCAGCTACTGCTACGATTCTTGATTTATCTTCAGATGATTTGGCTTGTCCTGTTGAAAGTATAAATTATATGGGAAGTGAAGGCGAAGTAGTTACCGTTAATGATTCTTTTGTAAAACAAAATTTTAAATACCTTTCTTCTGTTAAGGAAGGAAATTTTACGGTAGAATATGAAGGTGAAGATGCTAAATACACACTTAATGATAATATTAATGATACTTGTGCAATTAGTGTTTATAAGAATTCACTTATAGTATGTTCTGAATCTGTTCATCTTAATATTAATGTTGAAGAAGATTATGATACCTTTACTAAGCTTATTTCTGATGAATCTTATGATTATTATGTTGCATATAAGAAGAATAATCTCATCGGTGAAGAATTTAAAAATAATATTGTTTATGTTGATAAAGGACAAAAGATTACAAGTGATAATTATATTATAACTGATTCTTTGCCTTTTGCTTACAGTGCAATGTTGCAAACTTCCACTGGTGATGCATCAGGTATAAATCTTGTAAATTATCATAGTATTAATCCTTATGAGTTTTCAAAGGATGTAGATGATGTCGATTATCCTGAGTATTCACAGGTTGATGCTGATTATGTGCTTGATGCTGGTGAGAATAGCTACGTTGTTTCTGTTGAAAATGACGATGAAGTAATATCTACTGCTAAGATTAAGGTAAATTGGGAACTTCCTGGTTCATATGATGATTCTGCTCAGGCAGATATTCATCAGCTGAATGGCAATTATACTACATTAAAATATGATATGTGGACTCCAGGTTATTCTTTATACAGCTGGAAGAATACGATTACAGCTTTTGGTCTTACTAAGAATAATGTTTCAGACGAAGATAGTTCTTGGAAAAAGCTTGCTGATCTTTCTGCTAGTTCTAATTATGTCAGATTAGATGCGTCTAACAATACTTACAGGTATTTCATGGTTAACTCTGAATTATCTGTTAATATTGATGGTAATACATATGTGATCGGTTATGGTCATAGAAATGATTATAATGTAAGTGGTGTCCGCCAGTATCCAGTTTCTTTCTATTCACAATCGAATGGATTGTATACAACATCAGCTGAAGTTAGTGAATATACTGATAAAGATGCAGATTCATACACGTTTTCTCCAGAAGTTGCAGTTATTGATGGATACGATGTTAAATATCAGTGGAGCAAATATGAGAGAGGAAATGGATTTGTAGATATTGAAGGGGCCACTAGTCGTGAATATACAGCTGAAAGAAGTGATGATATAAGTATCTTTGGGGAGTATAAACTCATAGCTGAGGCTTATATTGCTGGAACAGATAATAAGGTTAGTAGTGCTACTTATAGTGTTTCATTATCATATGATGTTTTTGATCAATACTATAAGGTAAAGAAAGATTCTACATGGAATACCCATTATACAACAGTCGACTATTATCGTGGTATTGGTGAAACTGTTGACGCAAAATTGAATCTTGATACTACGTTAGAAGATGGTTATAAGTTGACATACAAATGGTATAAAGGCATTCCTTGTACTTCTTCTAATGAATATGATATAATATCATTATTAAACTCCGGAGAAGAAAATGACAAGTGTTTGTATGGATTTGAGGATATGAAAATATCTAAGAATTCTTTGAGTTATAAATTGACGGCAAAGGACTTTTCTTTGGATGATAATGGTACAATTTATTATAGAGATTGTTATCTACGTTTATATGTAATTATTGAAGGTCCAGATGATTTCGAGTTGAAAAGAGATTTCACAATTCGAGTTCATGAGGATCCACACGTTTTTTCAAATGTATATTCAGATGATGAATCTGGAATGAATGTTGATTTTGATGGTGAAAATCCTTTGATAATTAATGCTCCAAAATTTGATCTTCTTCCTGATTATGATGTTGAGTATACATGGTATGAATATGACAATTCAGAAAAAAAGATCGATGGAGTAACAGGTAGAACACTAACTGTTGAGCCTAAAGATGTTGTAAGCTCATATTATTGTAAAACTACGCTTATAAAAAAAGATACTAAATATAATGTTTTCGATATTGCGACTGATTATTCCGAGAAATATTATTACTATGTCAATTATACAAGTAAGAATGAATTTGATTTAGATTTATATCGTACTACCGATAAAGAGTTACAAGCTAAATACGGTGAAAATGTAAATATGGGTGTTAAATCTTCTATTGAAACTAATATTGAAGGTTTAAAAACTGAGTATGTATGGTATCATGACGGAAAGGTTATTGAAGGAGAAAATAGTAGTAGCCTTTCTCTTAAGAGTGTAGGTGCTGAAGACTTTGGAAAGTATAACTGTATTGTACAGGTTATTGATGGTGATGAAAATATAGTAAGCCAAAAGGTTGTTCCATTTACACTTACTGCTGTTTATGATGTTGAAATATTAACACCAAGTGATAGCTATGTTTATAATAAGAAAATTGGTGATACAGTTGATTTAAAGGTTGATGTTAAAAATGAAAGCTCTAAAAAGGTAGAGTATCAGTGGTATAAGGATTCGTATGTTAGTGAATATCATGATTACTATAGTGGTTATGGCGATGATATTACAATATCAACATATGAAAAGATTGATGGTGCAACAAGTCCTAATTATTCATTTACAATCGAGGATGAAGATGATTATGGATATTATTCATGTACTGTAAAATCTGGTGATATGTATGGTTCAATTGAAGTTGAAGTTGTAAATAATTCATATGGAACTTATGCTGAAGTCAAAGGAACTAACTCATCGTCTGCAAAATACTACAAAAAGGTTGGAGACAGTGTTGATTTTGTTGTAGATGCTGGCGCTGATGATAGTAGTGTTAAGGCAGAGTATAAATGGTTCACAACTAGTAATTATGATGAAGATATGACCTCAGTAATAAAGGGTGAAACTTCTAATACATTAAGCATCAAAAATATTACTGAAAACTTATTTGGCAAAAAATATCAGTGTGTTGTTAGATTTATGAAGGGTGATACATATATTGGAGAACAGTATTTATCTTTTTACTTATATGAAGATGTAGAAGAGGATGAAACAAGCTTTGAGAGAATTAATGAGTATGGTGCTTCTTCCGGTGCTTATAATAGAGTTGGCGATGAAGTTAGATTTGGTGTAGAAGCAACAACTAATAAAAAGCTAATTTATGAGTGGTCATTTGCTAAAGAGTATTTTGATAATAATGGTTATAGACAATACACTGTTGATTTTCCTGAGAAACTTTCAGAAACTGGATCAGTTATTTCAATTGATTCGTTAAAAGAAAATCAGTTTGGTACTTATTATTTGAATGTTTATTCAGAAGATGAAGATGGACAGAAGACAGATGAAGCAAGTTATGAATTTACTGTAAAACGTTACATTGGAAATACGATTATTAATAGAACATTGAATGGTGATTATTCTTATACATTTAAGAGAGCTGTTGGAGAGAGTGTAAAGTTCACTGCAGTAGCTTCGACTGATTTGGATGAAAAGATTACATATCAGTGGTATAAGGATGGTGAAGCTATTAACGGTGCAACATCCGACGTTTACAGCATTGATGAGATTTGTAGAGATGATTTTGACTCGTATTCATGTACCGCAAGGTGCGATGGTAAAACTGAAACTGTTTATTTTAACCTTGTAAGAACAGCTAACTTGAAGGTCGAGTCAAATCTATATTCTGAAAGTGAAGAAGAATCATACTTCTGGAAATATAGCCGTGGATATGGTGAGGATATAACATTTAGTGTTAATGCTTCTAGTGATGCAGAGTATCCAATTACATACAAATGGTATTTAATCAATGGTTATGATTGGGAAGATGAAAGTGATGCTAAAGAATACATAAATAGTAAAAATGAATTAAAAGCAACTTCATCTGAGATTACTTTAAAAGATATTGATGTAGATGATTTTGGTACATATGTATGTGCTGTATCTAATGGTGTTGATTTGGTTTATTGTGTGTATGAATTGCATCATGAGTCAAACAGATTCTTGTGTTTCTATAAGGATGAAAATGCTGCTTATAATGAAAATGTTTATATAAATAGTGATGGAAGTGCTAAAAATGAGAGAATTTACGCTGATTTGAACGAAGAGGTTGTTTTTGATGCTACCGCTATTGCTTCGGAAGGAGAGGCCATTACTTACGAGTGGTATAAATACGATGAAATTCAGAAGAGATACATCCTTATAGAAGGTGAAACATCCAATAAATTAAGCACAGTTGCATTTACAGATTATGAGGATTCAACTGTTAAGTATAATTGTGTTGTTAAAACTTCATACGCTGAAATTAACTATCATGGTGAGGTTTATCCACAAGATGTTGTTGAAATTACATCTTCTGTTGATGAATATGGCTTTGTTATGGAAGGAAGTACAGTTAAGTTTAGCGCAAAGGTAAGAAGTGATTATAAAGATGTGTCATATCAGTGGTATACTTATGATGATGATAGAAACTTAGTAGAAATTGATGGAGCTACTGGTAGCGAAGTTGAGTTGACTGCTCCAAAGGTTGAGAGAGTAGATAAAAATAATCCATATGCTAAACAGAATTGTACTAGATATAATTATGTTCTTTGTAAGGTTTCAAGAGGACAAGAAGACTCTTATTTCTGTAGTGAAGATAGCGCAGCATATCATTCTCTTATGAAGCCGGATACATTTAAAGAACATCCTAAGGCACTTCTTGAAAATGGTGAGGATATTCAAGCTATCAATGTTCCTGGAGCATCTATGCTTCATATTGAATTTAGTGATGAATATGAGTTGGGTGGAATCCATTCAAGATTGTTTATCATCAAAGAGAATGGTGAGATTCTTGCATATCCAAATGAGGATAAGGATGATGTTGCTGGAGAGAGTTTAGATATCGAAGGAAGCACTGTATACTTGTATTATCGTCCGACCTATCTTGAGCCTTCGACCTATCTTGAGCCTTATTATAAAGAATATGATAATGATTCAGGCTATATTATTGGTTCAGATTATTTAGAGAATTTTGTTAAGCTTACTTCTAAGAATAAGCATGGATATGAAGTTGTATATGCTAAGGATAAAGCGACTTATGATGCTGAGAAGGCTGCTGAGGCTGAAGCTATTGCAGCTGCAGCAAGAGAGCAGGCGATTAAAGATCAGATGCTTAAAGAGGCATATGAAAATGCTTTGAAGGCTCTTAATAGAACTTATACATACGGAACAACAGGTTCTGGTGTTGTTAAAAATGGTCTTTTGACAGTTAATAAGGGAGAAGTTGTTGTGGCTCCTGGAAAGTCTATAAAGATTAAGTATTCTGCTTATGATGATAACCTTAATAAAGTAAAGGCTTCAATCGCGAGTGCACCTGCAATCGATTCTAGTGTTGCTTCTGCTAGTGTTGTTGATGAAAAGGTTATTAAGATTAAGGTTCCTAAGAAGGCTGTTAGAGGTAGTGTGACTTATGTTCCAATTGTTAATGGAAAAGATGTAATTCACATTAAGGTTAGTGTTACAAATAAGATTAAGAAACTTACACCTAAGGTCAAGAAACTTAAGGTTAAGAAAAATAAGGCTGTTAAGGTTACGTTTAAGGTGACAGCTCAGAATAAGGTTAATCCTACTACAGATCTTATCAAGAAGGTTAAGGCGAGTCTTTCTAAAGCTAAACTTGGTAAGATTAAGAAGGTTAAGTTTAATAAGACTAAGAAGATGATTATTGTTAAGGTTAAGACTACCAAGAAGAAGGGTAAGGCTAAGCTTAAGTTGCAGTATTCAAAGAAGATTAAGGCTACTACAAAACTTATTATTAAATAATCATTTGCAATGCTAAGAATTAAGCATTAAAATATAGCAGTGAGAATATTTGCTTCTCATTTGCTATTAGAACTATAGTAAATAAAGAGGGGCTAATTTAACCCCTCTTTATTTTTTTGCATTGTTTTTATGGTTTAATTATGTATATTTAAGTTTGATTTTATTGGAAGGAAGGTTATTTTTTATGAATCCTAGAAAGTCTTTATATGATGTTAAATCATTTTATAATAAGGGTGCTGTACATAAGGCAAGTTTTGGTGGAATGAGATATTTAGTTAAGAAAATTCTTGTTGAAGTACCTAATCAAGATGAGTCAGAAGAGGTTCAAAAAGAACCAAAACTCCAGGGTATTATTTGGCCTGAGCCTTTTTGTTTTGAAAAGACTGACAGTTCTCTATATATAAAAAATGAGTTTCAGTATACAGAGGAAGGTCTTGATGAGTGCTATGAATGGCTTTGTAAGACCTATGAAGAGAAGTTTAAATAAGTTGGAGTTTTAAGCTTTGGCCGAGTTAAAAAGTAAGGGAGATTGATTTGGATAAGAAGAGTAGGATTAAAGAGATTTTAAAGCGTCTTGATAATGAATATGGATCTGATGTCAGGGTGTACCTTAATCATGATAATGCCTGGCAACTATTGATTGCGACGATTCTTAGTGCACAATGCACTGATGACAGAGTAAATAAGGTGACTGTTCATTTGTTTAAGAAATATCCTGATTTAGAGAGCTTTGCTAATGCTGAGCAGAAGGAGATGGAAAAGGATATTCATTCGACAGGGTTTTATACGAATAAGGCGAAGAATATTATTGGAGCGGCTAAGATGCTTATTGAGGAGTATGATGGCGAGGTTCCAAAGGATATAGATGAATTGACTCGCCTTCCAGGAGTTGGAAGGAAGACTGCTAATGTAGTTAGAGGAAATATCTATGATATTCCATCGATTGTTGTGGATACCCATGTTAAAAGGCTTTCTAATAGGCTTGGACTCACAAAAAACACAGACCCGGTTAAGATTGAGTTTGATTTGATGAAGTGTATTCCAAAGGACCATTGGATTGCAATTAACATTCAACTTATTGCGCTGGGTAGGACGATTTGCACTGCTAGAAGTCCTAAGTGTGAGGAGTGCTTTTTAGGGGATGTTTGCCCATATTTTAAGAAACGCTGAAATTGTTTGTTTTGCTAACTTTTACCTTGACTTATTAATATGTATTGTCTAAAATAAAGTGATAATTTGTTAGAAAAATAGGACTTTTTGAGGTTTTTCTAATTAGGTTAAATTTCATTATAGAAAAGAGGATGTTTATGAATTTTTTTAATAAAAAGAAGAATCAGAAGAAGATTGCTGCAGTTATCTGTTTTATTCTTGCACTTGCGATGATTATTACCTTTGTACCTATTTTTTAACTAATGTTTTTTAGTAAGGCAAAATTAATGAATATTAGTTTTGCTGATATTATTTTGAAGAGAGAAAATATATGAATAAAAAGAAGCTTTTGTTAGGATTGATTGTGGTTCTAATCATTCTTGGTATTGTACTTGCGATTGTCTTTGCATATTTTCATAAAAAGCTTGGAAATACAACTACAATTAGTGAAGGTATTCATATTTCTGGTATGGATGTTGGAAATAAGACCGAAGAAGAAGCACAGGATATGATTGATGAATATGTCGATAGAATAGCTAATAAAAATATCACTGTGGATGTGAATGGTAAGAGTGTAGTTGTTACCTTTGGAGCGGTTGGTTTTTCTTATGAAGAAGAAAACCTTGCTAAAAAGGCTTTTGAGGTTGGTAAGAAGGGTTCTGCGCTTGAGAGACTTTCTGATATATCGAAGGCTAAGGATAGGGACTATAATTTTGACTTGAAATTTAGCATAAATGAAGATACTTTGACTTCATTTATTAAGGATGGACTTAAGAAATATAATAAGAGAGCTAGAAATTCAGAACTCCAATATGATGCTACAACTAGACAGTTTAGCGCGACTAAAGAAAAGACCGGCGTTAAGGTTGATATTGATGCGACATTTAAGGAGTTTAACAAGGCTCTTACAGATTCGCTTTACGATGATTCGGATATGGAACTTACTGCTACATGTAAGGTTTCTAATCCTAAGTATACTAGTGAAGATATGATGGAGTGCACTGATCTTATTGGTAACTTCTCAACGTATTATGGTACTTCGACTGCTGAGAGAGCGACTAATGTTGAGGTTGCTGCCAGCAGAATTAATGGTATTACACTTTATCCTGGAGATGTATTCTCTGTTAATGATACTATCTTAGATAGAACTGAGGAGAATGGATATAAGACAGCTGCTGAGTATGTCAGTGGTAAGGTTGTTGATGGTATTGGTGGAGGTGTTTGTCAGGTTGCGACAACTCTTTACAATGCTGTGCTTAATGCTGAATTAACGGTTGTTGAGCGTAAGCCTCATCAGATGGTTGTGTCTTATGTTCCTCTTTCGAGGGATGCAGCTATTGCTGGGGATTACCAGGATTTTAAGTTTGAAAATAGTTTAGATTATCCTATTTATCTTCAGAGTTCGGTTGGCGGTGGTTACCTTGCATTTAGTATCTATGGTAAGGAAACCAGGGCTTCTAATCGTAAGATTGAGTTTGAGCCTGAGACTGTTGAAACTATTCAACCTGGTGAACCTGTGGAAGAGGTGGATACTTCTATGCCTGCAGGATATAGGGCTACAACACAGGCGGCGCATACAGGTTATAAGGCTAAGCTTTGGAAGATTGTTTATGAAGATGGAGTAGAGACAGATAGGGTGGAGGTTAATACTAGTACATATAATGCTTCACCTGAATATATTACTGTTGGACCTAGTGTTGCTGAGGCGACTGATTCACCTGAAAGTACGGCTTCTCCTGATGAGACTGCTAAACCACAGGCTACAGCTAAGGCATCAAACAGTACCGAGACTAATTCGACTGCGACAGCTAATCCTTCGGGAAGTACAGGTACTACAGGAACTACTGGTACAACGGGTACTACGGGTACAACTGAAACCACAGAGACGGAGTAGGTAGGATGGAAAAGGTTGTAAAAGCTGATTATGAAGATGAAAAATGTATTGCTGGGGAGAGTCTTGTTCTTATTGGTGTTCCTGGTGATGGTTTTTTAAAGACAGCTTTTAAAGATGATAAAGATAGTTTAATTAAGATATTTAATAATAGCTTTATTGATTCAGCAGAAAAAAAGATTTGTTGTGATTTGAGTTTTGTTTCTGATGGAGAGATGAAGGGTGATTCGACACTTTTAAGCATTATCCCTAAGAAAGAAGGGGAGATTGTTGACTATTTTTATGAATTAGACAGGCAGAGCCTGTACAGCGGGCTTTGGAAGGTTGCTACGAAATATAAAAGTGGACTTAAGGTGTTTTTAAAGAAGATTCCGGTTTCGATGGAGATAATTGAAATTTGTGAGCATTATGATGTTAATCCTTATCTTTGTGAATGCAAAAGTGCTGCTTTGGTTTTAACTCCGGCACCGCTTTATTTAGTGGATTTATTGAAAGAGAAGGGTATTAATGCTGGTATTATTGGATATCTAAATAATGGAAATGATAGAGTGGTTGTTAATGGAGAACAGGTTAGGTTTTTAACACCACGAGAAGAAGTCATTTCGTTTGCTTCTTTTGCTTCTTTTGCTTTATAAATGCTTATCTAAGCAATGGTTACAAGCCTGATTTGCAGGTGTTGTTTGGTGAGTGTTTTATATAAAAATTATTTTGATTAATGAATGAAAGGATGGTATTTACATGAAAAAAGAGATTCTTGACATTATTAACTACAACAGCCGTATTTCTAACAAGGATATAGCGGCGATGACAAATTCTAGTGAGGAAGAAGTCGCGGCGGAAATCAAGCAGATGGAGGATAATAAGGTTATTTGTGGATACTCAACTCTCATTAATTGGGATAATACAGATTGCGAAAAGGTTACTGCGTTAATTGAAATTAAGGTTACACCACAGAGAGATATGGGATTTAATAAGGTTGCTGAGAGAATCTATAAGTTTGAAGAGGTTGAGTCGGTTTACCTTATGTCTGGAGCTTATGACCTTACTGTTATTATCGAAGGAAAGAGTATGAAGGAGGTTTCCAGGTTTGTTACTGAGAAGCTTTCTACTTTGGAATATGTAACTAGCACAGCTACATATTTTGTTCTTAAAAAATATAAAGAACACGGTGTTATTATGACAGACGAAAACCGTGATACAGAAAGGATGTTGATTACACCATGAGAAATCCATTATCTAGTAAGGTTACGCCTATTAAGCCTTCGGGTATTAGAAAGTTTTTTGATATTGTTAGTGAGATGGACGATGCTATTTCACTCGGCGTTGGTGAACCTGATTTTGATACACCTTGGCATATTAGAGAAGAGGGTATTTATTCTCTTGAGAGAGGAAAGACCTTCTATACCTCAAATTCTGGTTTGAAGGAATTAAAGGAAGAGGTTTGTGCATATTTAAGTAGAAGATTTAATTTGGAATATGATTTTAGAAACGAAGTTTTTATTACTGTTGGTGGAAGCGAGGCTATTGATTTAGCTCTTAGATCTATGCTTGATGAAGGAGATGAAGTTTTACTTCCTCAACCTAGCTATGTTTCATATGAGCCTTGTATTACCCTTGCTGACGGAGTTCCTGTTATCATTGAACTTCAGGAAAAGGATGAGTTTAAGCTTACTAAAGAGCAGCTTCTTGAGGCTATTACTCCTAAGACTAAGATTTTGATTATGCCTTTCCCAAACAATCCTACGGGTGCTATTATGACTCGTGAAGAGTTAAAGGATATCGCTGAGGTTTGTGTTGAGAAGGATTTATATGTTATTTCTGATGAGATTTATTCTGAACTTACATATTCTGGAAACCATGTTTCAATCGCTTCTTTACCTGGTATGAGGGAAAGAACCATTGTTATTAATGGATTTTCTAAGTCATATGCAATGACTGGATGGAGACTTGGATATGCATGTGGTCCTGAGGTTATTATTGAACAGATGCTTAAAATCCATCAGTTTGCTATTATGTGTGCTCCTACAACCAGTCAGTATGCTGCTGTTGAGGCATTGAAAAATGGCGATGCTGATGTGGAGAAGATGCGTATTGCATATAATCAGAGAAGAAACTATCTTATGAAGGAATTTAAGGATATGGGACTTGATTGCTTCGAGCCGTTCGGTGCTTTCTATGTTTTCCCTAGTATCAAGAAGTTTGGTATGACTTCTGATGAGTTTGCAACTAGACTTCTTAAGCAGGAGAAACTTGCTGTTGTTCCTGGTACAGCCTTTGGTGATTGTGGTGAGGGCTTCCTTAGAATTTCTTATGCT
The DNA here is from genome assembly GCA_024691565.1 of Lachnospiraceae bacterium. Lineage (GTDB taxonomy): Bacteria > Bacillota > Clostridia > Lachnospirales > Lachnospiraceae > JAEEJA01. Next base: position 40,692 of record JAILNN010000174.1, read on the forward strand.
TATTCTATGGATGATTTAAAGAAGGCTCTTCAGTGTCTTAGACACTTTATTGAGACGATTACTGAGAAAGATGCTTAAAGAGGTAGTTTATGCTTAATATTGTTTTACTTGAACCAGAGATGCCTGCAAATACTGGAAATATCGGTAGGACATGCACTGCAACTGGAACAAAGCTTCATTTGATTGAGCCTATGGGATTTAAGCTTAATGATAAGATGATTAAGAGGGCTGGCCTTGACTACTGGGAACACTTAGATTACCAGGTGTATGATTGTTTGCAGGATTTTTTGGATGCTAATCCGGATGCACTTCAAAATATGTTTTATGCGACGACAAAGGGGAAGAATAAGTATTCTGATGTGCATATTAAAGATGGTTCATATATTATGTTTGGGAAGGAAAGTGCGGGTATTCCGGAAGAGATTTTAGTTAAGCATCCTGGAACTGCAATTAGAATTCCTATGAATGAAAAGATTAGATCCCTTAATTTGTCGAATTCTGTTTCTATTGTGCTTTATGAAGCATTGAGACAAAATGATTTTTTTGATATGCAGACAGAAGGAGAGTTGCATAGATTACATTGGGATTAAGTTTTTAATGTATTTATATTTGGATTTTTAATGTGGAAAAAAAAGCTGTAAACTCGTAAAAGTTTACAGCTTTAGTTATATTATTTTAGTTATTATATTCTTATGGTTATTAGATTTTTTTAGCTATCAAGTGAAGGTCTGTTTGCAAGTGTTTCAGCAACAGTATATTCATATTCATCGATTGATTTTGTCATTGCAAAGGCTTCCATGATATCTACATCGTAAACCTTGCCATTCTTATAACCTACAAGACGGCTCTTCTTACCCTGGTCGATAATATCAACTGCATAAGCACCCATAATAGAAGCGTAGTAACGGTCTCTTGCAGTTGGAGTACCACCTCTTTGAACATGACCAAGAACTGTTGCTCGAGTTTCGATTCCTGTTGCAGCCTCAATTCTTTCTGCGAGTTCATATGAATGACCAACACCTTCAGCGTTTACGATTATCTGATGAGTCATTCCTGCTTCTTTGTTACGCTTAATCTGAGCGAAGAGTCTTTCGTAATCATAATCAAATTTCTCAGGAAGTAAGATTTCTTCAGCTCCGTTAGCAATTCCGCACCAAAGTGCGATATAACCTGCTGAACGTCCCATTACTTCGACTACGCTACATCTGTCATGTGAATTTGAAGTTTCACGAAGTTTATCAATTGCTTCCATTGCTGTGTTAACAGCGGTATCAAAACCGATGGTGTATTCTGTATAAGCAATGTCTAAATCTATTGTTCCAGGAAGACCGATGATGTTTACACCAAATTTTGAAAGATTCTTTGCACCTGTGAAAGAACCATCTCCACCAATAACAACTAAATGCTCGATTCCGAGTTCGTGACAAATCTCAGCAGCTTTCATTTTTCCTTCCATAGGTCTGAATTCAGAACTTCTTGCTGTGAAGAGGAAGGTTCCACCATGCTGAATCTTTTCAGAAACATCCTTGAAGTCGAGTTTTTTAATTTCGCGGTTCAAAATTCCATTATATCCATGTACAACGCCATAAACTTCATAGTTTTTTGCAATACCGGCTCTTACAACTGCTCGGATAGCAGCATTCATTCCAGGTGCATCCCCACCACTTGTAAGTATTGCTATGCGTCCTTTTGTATTACTCATTTTAAAAGTCCTCCGTTTACGTTTTATTATAGTTATGTAAAAAACCATAACTTAAACTATTTTATATGTATTTACCTTGATTTTCAATAGCAAAAAGCGAATTTTATAAATTTTTATGATTTAATACTAGGTCGATTTTTATTTAGCTCGGAATTCAATTATAAATTTATAGTTGATTTTGTAAACTTTTTGTTAAAATTGCTGATTTTTAAAAAAAATAGTGTTATTTTTTTGTGAACTATGATATACTATCCACATTGAAAAATAGAGAAATAATGAGATTTCATGTGTAAATTACTAGTTCGTGGATTGCGGTAGTTTACTAGTTTGTGGATTATGGTGATTAATTAAGTGGTTTAAATTTGTAAGAAAAGGGGATGAAAATGTTATGATGAACTCTGGCGATATGGTGCTTGATGCAGTTATTCTTTCAATTGTAGCCAGGAATCCAGAGGGAACTTACGGATATAAGATTACAAAAGATGTCCGTTCAAAGATGCCGGATGTTCCCGAATCAACTTTCTATCCATTGTTACAGCAGATGCAGAATGATGGTTTACTGGAAGTGTATCATAAGGATTTAGGGGGAAGAAGCCGAAGATTTTATAAGATTACTGACTCAGGACTTGAGAAGTTGGCTTCTTATCAAGAAAATATAATGGATTATGTAAAACAGGCTAATAGCATAATTTCTGAAGGTGTAAATGAGGGAGATGCTTCAGGTGGTGATGCTAAGCCTGCATCGGAGGGTGTAGTGGAAGAAGAGAATGTAATGACAGGAGCCATTGATCCTTTTGCAGTTTCTGGGGATGCTGCTGAAGGTGATGGTGCAGGGGAAGGCTTGTTTAACGTTCCTGGTTTTGAAGATACTGAGACTCAGGAGTATGGGTTAGGTTTGGATATGAGTGATTATAATCAGATCACTACCATGGAAGAGAAACTTTTTAATAGTCAGGCTGAACTTGAACCAAACATTAATGAAGTAAACAAAGAAGACGATAAGAGTAAGGCAGAAGAAAATGGAAATATGGCTGATTTTATGGCTGAGATGAAACTCGGTGCTGTAGAAGAGGCTGATGAGAATACTGGAGAAAAGAATAAAACTAAGGCTAAGGAAGCTAAAGCCGATGATGGCGATATGGGTGAGCTTAATAGCTATCTTGATATTCTTTTAGAGCAGAATAAGACAATTAGACAGTTTAAGAAGAGAAAGAAGAAGGTTGTTTCTCAGGATGTCCTTGAGGTTACAGAATCTAAGGATGTCGAACTAAATGATGCGTTTGATGATCTTGAGGTTATCTATTCTGAAGAAGATGAACTTAAGGCTAAGAAAGCTAAAGAAGAAGCTGAAAAAGCTGCGAAAGAAGCAGAAGAGGCTAAAGCTAGAGAGGCAGAGGAAGCTGCTAAGGCTGCAAAAGTTGAGAGTGTTGAAGCTGTTGAAAAGGTTGAGAAGGTTGAGAAGGTCGAAAATGCTGAACCTAAGAAGAAGGCTGCTGCAAGTACTGCGGCTAAGCCTGCTGCGGAGAGCAGACCAATTCCTCCGAGTCCTGGAGCTCAGAGAGTAGCAGCTACATCATCAAATACTAATAAGAGAGATGGATTTAGAAGTGGTGAGACATCAGGAAATGTTGATACTCTTGCCGATCTTTTGAAAGATACAAGTACAAATAAAAAGAGAGGTTTCTTCCAGAGGAGAGGAAAGAAGAAGGATGAGCCTGTTAAAGATGAACCAAAGGCTGAGCAGCCAGCACCAGCTCCTGCACCAGCACCACAACCTAGTAGTCCGGTTCTAGACTCAAATAATACTAATGGTCATAGAATTAAGGTTGTTAATGATCCAATGGCTCCTAAGACAACTCCTAGTGATGAACCAAGCAACAAGAGGCCAATTAATCATAGATATACAGATTCTAGAGTATCTAGTGGTGAGGCTTCAGTTGATACGCTTGCTGATTTGCTTAAGGAAGAAACAAGTACAAGAAAGAGAAGAGGATTCTTTGGAACACAGAGAAAGAAACCTGCTCCTTTAGAGAATGCAGAGAAGAAAGAGGATAACCTAAGTAGTAGAACTGTTGAGAGTAGTCCTCAGCCTGTGGTATCAAAGAATGTTCCACCTAGGGTTGAACCTGAGAAACCAAAGCAGAGTAAGGTTGTTTCTAATGATGCGATTATCAAACCAGATGCAACACCTGTTAAGAAAACGGTTCAGCCACCTAAGGATACACAGGAAATTAAGCCTGATGATGGTTTCACAATCAATACTGAAAATGCAAGTCTTTCAGATAATACAATGGGTGATGGATTCAGTATTGGTGGAGCTGATGCTCAGGGTGATGGTCTTTCAATCGGTGGTGATGGATTTAGCGGACCAATGGAAGATGATCCATTTGCAATTAATAGTGCTGATGGACTTGGAATTGGCGAGTTAGATGATTCCGGAGCTGGAATGTTTGATATGGCCGCAGATTCTGGATTAGGAATTCAGGAAGAGGTTGCACCTCCTGCACCAGCGCCATCTACACCTCCTAAGCCAGCTAACAAACCTAAGACAACAAGTAGTGTTAAGAATGACCTTAATGGTGTTCTTAAGGATAGTACTACTTCAAGAAATAGAAGATCTTCAGTTGCTGTTCAACAGGCTCAAGAAAGAGATGAAGCTCTTGATAATCTTGCTGAATTGCTTAAATCTGATAATAGTACAAGTAGAAAGAGATTTGGATTCGGTAGAGGTGGAGAAAGCCAGAAAGAAAACTCCAATACAAAGAGCAGTGGTCCTATTATAAGAGAAAAGACTGAGGCAGAGAGAAAGGCAGAAGCTGAGGCTGCAGCTAAGAGAAAGGCTGAAGAGGAAGCAAGAGCTAAGAAGGCTGCTGAGGAAGCTAAGAAGAGAGAAGAAGAAGCTAAGAAGAAGGCTGAAGAAGAAAGAAAGAAGGCTGAGGAAGCTAAGAAGAAAGCTGAGGAAGCTAAGAAGAAGGCTGAAGAAGAGAAGAGAAGGAAAGAAGAAGAGACAAAACGTCAGGCTGATGAAGTCAGAAGAAAACGTGAGGAAGAGAAGAAGAAACAGCAACAAGATTCTCTTGCTGCTTTCAAAGCAAGACTTCAGCAAGAACATCTCATTAAAGATGGAGATGATAAATAGATTTGATTTTTAGTGCGTAGATTAATTGAACAACCGATGCAGATATTATTTTATAATATATTTCTGCATTGGTTGTTTTTCCGTAATAGAAATTATAATAACTAATATGATATCAGTATGACTGATAGGATAGGATGGTAAAAAATGACCAAGTTTGAATTTTTAGGTGATTTAAGTCGATTGATTGCAGATCTTCCTGAGGAAGATCGTGAGCAAGCGATGGAGTACTATGAGGATTATTTTGCTGATGCTGGTCCTGAGAAGGAGCAGGAGATTATTCATGATTTCGTATCTCCTGAATATGTAGCAGCTCAGATTAGAGAATCTTCGTTGAAAAAGCAGTCTGGAAAGGCATCTAAGAATATTGATGTTGGATTACTTTCAGCACTTGCTAATGATGCTCAGCAACAGGGTGTTGATGCATCAGTTTTTGAAACTACGAATACAGGTAATGCTGAGGCAAAACCGACTACAAGAGCTCAGGCTCAGGCTCAGGCACAGGCGCAGGGACAGGCGCCTCAAATGAAGGCTCAGTCTCAGGCACAGGCACAGGCACTTCAGCAGATGAAGCAGACTGGCTCAATTCCGAGAGTTGCTCCTGGGGCTACACAAGCGCAAGCGCAAGCAGCACAGGCACAGGCACAGGCGGCAGCAAGAGCCCAGGCACAAGCACAGGCGGCAGCAAGAGCTCAGGCCCAGCCAGGACAGGCTGCTCAGGTTAATAATCTTAGAAGAGCTAATCAGTCAGGTGGAATTACAATTGATGATTCTGAACTTGGCGATATGGTAAATTTGGATGGAAAGATCGTTAATCCATGGGAAGCTAAGGGTGATACAGAAAAGAAAGATAGTAAGCAGGTTGAACAGGAAAAGGCTAGAGAAGAGCTTAGAAAAGAGACTAGAGACAGCGAATTCTTGAGAGCTAATAAATCTGGTGGAATCCAGGATCTTTATGAAGAGGCTTCTGAAAGCTTTGAAATTGATCCTAAGAAGAAGACTATGTTAAATATTCTTCTTGTTGTTACATGCCCTATTACAATTCTTGCTATACTTCTTATTGTTGCTGCATTTATAGGTTCAATTGCTTTGACAATTTTAAGTGCTGGTGGAGTTGTAGCTTCATTTGGCGGAACATTGGCATCCTTATATGTTGTACTTATTAGTTTATCAATTTCGAAGTTACCTTCGGCATTGTTCTTCCTTGGAATAGCATTTTTACTTTTGGCAATCGGAATTTCACTCATTTTCTTCGTTATCTTTATGGTTAAGGTTGGAATTTCGGGATTCTATTTCTCGATTCTATCTTGGTTTAGTAAGGCGAAGCTTGCAATGAGAAACTTCACGATTAAGAAATAGGAGGGTGATAATATGTCGAATAAATGGCCAAAATTACTAGTTCTTGCTTTGCTTGGAGTAGTATTGATAATTATCGGAACATTGATGAATGGTGGTGTTTCTGATTTAAAGAATGAATTTGTATTAGCTGAAGTTGGAGCTGGTCTTGAAAGCTTTGAAGATGCAGATTTATCTAATATTAAGAATGTTGAGATTAATATTAAGAATTCAAGTGTTACTATTAATTCAAATAATGTTGCAGTTTATGAAACTTCTTCTTCAGGTATCTGTGATAGGCTTGTAAGAAATGGTGATACAATTGTTCTTGGATATTGTGATGAAACAAAATATACACTTAGTTCACCTGTAAAGGATATTACTCTTACATCTGAACAGATTAGTGGTGGTGGAGCAGTTGTTTTGAAGATTCCTGATGGTACTGAGTTAGAAAACGTTACAATTAATGCAACAAATAGTGATATTAAGATTGATACGATTAATGCTACTAATGTTACTATCCATAATACTCGTGGAGAAGTTGAAATTGAAAGCCTCACAGCTGCTAAGCTTGATATTAATAATGGAAATGGCGATGTAGAGGTTGGTAAGATTAATTGTGAAACATCATGTTCTGTAGTTACAAAGAATGGTGATGTTGAATTAGGTGAAGAGAACGATGAGATTAATGTGCTTTATGGTTTAACTGTTGAGACTGTAAAGGGTGATATTGATGTTTTGGGACAGACTCTTGGAACAGCAAATATTACAACTAAGAAGGGTGAAATCAATTTAACTCTTAATGGAACTCAGTCTTCATATACTCTTTATCCTAACTGTGAGATTAATTATGGTTCTACATCTGGAACAAGTTCTGGTACAGAAAATAATGGAGTTGTAAATATTATAGGTAAAAAGGGTAAGGTAAATGTAAGCTTTAAATAGAGCTTTGCGAGTGCAATTAATGAATTTTGATGTGCGTTTGCGTATGTAATGGTCGTATTTGCGCGGTTTGTGAAGAGATGATACATTTTATGAAAAATTTATTTAATTATTTTATTATATTTTTCATTTCGACACAAATTCGACACATATTTTAATTATACTCGAAGTCAGAAAGTTGAAAAATACTTTCTACTCCCACCCTATTATACGCTGGAGACGATGTCTCCAAAAAAGGCACCCGAAAGGGTGCTTTTTTTTATAAACTTGGTGGTGTGTCAAATTAGATATTTTCACAAATATATCATATTTTTTAGGTATAATAATTTTGATTTTTATGTAAATAGGACATGATTATTTTGTTTCAGGGGGTTTTATATGGATAAATTAAAAATATTAGTTGTTGATGATGAACAGAGGATGAGAAAACTTGTCAGTGACTTTTTGGTTAAAGCTAATTTTAGTGTTATTGAAGCTGGGGATGGAGAAGAAGCTATTGATAAGTTTTATGATGATAAAACAATCTCACTCGTTATTCTTGATGTTATGATGCCTAAGATGGATGGCTGGGAAGTTACTCGCGAGATTAGGAAGTTTTCTAAGGTTCCAATTATTATGCTTACTGCTAAGTCTGATGAGAAGGATGAGCTTCTAGGTTTTGAACTTGGTGTTGATGAATATGTTTCTAAGCCTTTTAGTCCTAAGGTTCTTGTTGCGAGAGTTGAGGCAGTTCTTAGAAGATCAAATGCCCTTGAAGATGGTGTTGTTGAATATGGTGGAATTACCCTTAATCAGGCGGCTCATGAGGTTAAAGTTGATGGCAAGGCAATTGATTTGAGTTTTAAAGAGTTTGAATTATTATCGTATTTTGTTAATAATCAGGGAATTGCTCTTTCTAGAGAAAGAATTCTTAATAATGTTTGGAATTATGATTATTTTGGCGATGCAAGAACTATTGATACTCATGTTAAAAAGCTTCGTAGTAAGATGGGCGATAAAGGTAAGTATATCAAGACAATTTGGGGCATGGGTTATAAATTTGAGGTAGAATAAAATGAATTTAATTTCCTATATTAGAAGTTCTATAAAGCTTAAATTTATGCTGATGGTGGCATTTGTTTTCACTTTTCTTATTCTTCTTGTTGCAATTGCTAATGTTGTGTTTCTTCCAAAATATTATCAGTTTAGAAAGCTAAGTTCGTTGTCTTCGACAATGACTAAGGTTAATTGCATTATTGATAAAGAGGATGCTTTTTTGGAAGATACTGATAATGGATTTAGTGATGATGCAATTCGCGAGTTTGAAAAGATGGAAGCGGATGGAGCTCTTTATATGTATGTTTTTCAACCTTATATTCTTTTTGATAAGGTTATTTGTGATATTGATTTTCCTTCTAAGGATGCTATTAATGAAACCGAAAGTCGAGAGGTTCGTGAGAAGGTTAGAAACTATGTCCTTCGTGACATGGATATGGAAAAATTGATTGAAGATGATGATAAAGAAAAAATGATTTCTGAGATGGAAAATGCATCCATCTATATGGTTTATGATGATAGAATCGGTTCTTACTATGTTGAGTTGTTTGGTTGTCTAGATTGTGGTTCATATATCTATATGAGAACAAATTTCCAAAGTATTAAAGAAAGTATTAGTATTTCCAATAAATTCCTTGCGTATATTGGTATTTTTGCTATGTTTTTTGGTATGATTATCATGTTTATGGTAAGTAATAGTGTTATTTCTCCAATTAAGAGGATGACTTGCATTGCCGAGAAGATGGCAAATTTGGATTTTGAGGCTAAATATCCAGTTACTACAAATGATGAAATTGGTCAATTGGGAGGTAGTATTAATACGTTGTCTGAAACTCTTGAGACTACAATTTCTGATTTGAAAACGGCTAATAATGAGCTGAAGAATGATATTGAGCAAAAAACTCAGATTGATGAAATGCGTAAGGACTTTTTATCTAATGTTTCTCATGAATTAAAAACTCCAATTGCCCTTATTCAGGGATATGCAGAGGGACTTGCGGATAATATTAATGATGATTATGAGAGTCGAAAGTTTTATTGCGATGTTATTCAAGATGAGGCTGCTAAGATGAATAATATGGTTAAGAAGCTTTTAACCTTGAATCAGATTGAGTTCCAAAGTGGTATGGCTAGTTTTGAGCGTTTTGATATTGTTCAGGTTGTAAATTCGGTTGTTAATTCTGCGAGATTACTTGCTGATCAGAAAGAAGCTGAGATTGAAATTGATGACCATGATTCTATTTTCGTTTGGGCTGATGAATATTTGATTGAAGAGGTTATTACTAACTATGTTAGTAATGCGATTAATCATGTTGATTTTGAAAAGAAGATTCATGTTTATTATGAAGATAAAAAAGATGTTCTTAGGATTAATGTATTTAATACCGGACTTCCAATTCCTGAGGAAGATATTGATAAGGTTTGGATTAAGTTCTATAAGGTTGATAAGGCTAGAACACGAGAATATGGTGGAAGTGGTATTGGACTTTCGATTGTTAAGGCTATTATGGACTCGATGAACAGAGAATGTGGCGTTGAAAATAAAGATAATGGTGTTAATTTCTGGTTTGAAGTGGATAAAAAGGTTGAAACATAAGCGATTATAAATTAAAATAAATGAGCAAGTTTTTGTAATAAGAGAGGTTTTAAGATGGAAAAGATTTCTGATGAAGATGAAGAGGTCGAAGTACTCGAATTCAGGATTGGAAATAATTATTATGGTATTTTTACTTCTTTTGTGAAGGAAATTGTTCCAGTTCCGGTTGTTACTTCGTTACCAAATTGTGATCCTAGGGTCGAAGGGATTTTTATGCTTCGTGATAAGGTATATTCGGTTGTTAATTTGCCTTATATTTTAACTGGCAGTACACATAGAAGTGATGATAATAAGGATATTAATAAGCCATTAAGTGTGATTTCTACGGAGCGTTTTATTATTGTTAGAGTTTTTCATATGAATATTACATTTCATGTTGAAGAAGTTTCTAAAATGAAGTTTGTTAAGAAGTCTGAAATTGAGAGTCCGGATGCTGCTATTAAAAACGCTGGAAATGGTGTGCAGATAGGGATTATTCATGATGATGACAGGCTTGTTATCTTGCTTGATTTTGAAAAAATTATTAAAGATATTGTTGTTTAACATAGTGTGGAAAGGATGCAAATGATAGCGATTATTGATTATGATGCTGGTAACATTAAGAGTGTTGAGAAGGCTGTTAAGTTTTTAGGCTTTGATTGTGTTACCACTAGGGACAAGGATGTTATTGATTCTGCTGACAAGTTGATTTTACCGGGTGTAGGGGCCTTTGGTGATGCAATGGAGAAGCTTAATTCTTTTGGTTTGGTTGATGTTATTAAGAGTAATGTTGAAAAGAATAAACCACTTCTTGGAATTTGTCTTGGAATGCAGATTTTGTTTGAAGAGGGAGATGAGTCACCTGGTGTTATGGGACTTGGTCTTCTTGGCGGAAAGATTAAGAGACTACCTGAAAAGGAAGGTTTTAAGATTCCTCATATGGGTTGGAATAGTATCGATATTAACCCTGAGAAGAGCCTTTTTAAGGGAATACCTAATAATACCTATGTGTATTTTGTGCATTCATATTATCTGGATGCTACTGATAAGTCTCAGGTTGCTGCAACTGCTGAATATACAACGACTATTGATGCTTCTGTTCAGCATAATAATATTTTTGGATGTCAATTTCATCCAGAAAAAAGTGGCGATTTAGGTCTTCAGATTTTGAAAAATTATTGTGAGGGTTGATTAGATCATCATGGAAAATAATAATAGTAATTCACCTATGTTTACGGGTACTAAAGAGAGAATAGTTAAGATTATTGTATGCTTTTTGTCATCTGTTTTTATAGGTTTGATTATCGGAAATATGATGTGTGTCTTTGAAAATTTGATTAAAAAATCTGATAACGATATTTTTACAATTGCTTGTATTGTATCGATTGTGATTTTTACAATTCTTTGTTGGTTCTTTATTTTTAGAAGAACTGATATTACTGCATATTCAAAGACTGCATGTGTTTTTGTGTCATATTTATTTACAGCTGGTACAATTCTTATTTTTAGTGATGTTTGGTATGCTATCTTTTTTGGTGGAATAATTCGAGGTGCTGATAGAGTTAAGGCTATTAAAGGAATGCTTATTGACACTGAGGTTATGTTTATGACGTTTTTACCATTGTCACTTCTTGTGTTGGTTGTCATTTATGTGATTTATATGATTATTAAGGTTAGGAAGGTTTTAAGCGAGCCGGTTGAGCATGCTGAGTTTAAGAATGTTGTTAAAGATGAAGATACGCAGGAAGATGGAGGCTTGGAGGGTAGCGATAAGGAAATAAAGGAAGTTAAAGAGTAAGGAGATATTAATGTTTACAAAAAGAATTATACCTTGTTTGGATGTTAATAATGGAAGAGTTGTTAAGGGAGTTAACTTTGTTGATTTGAGGGATGCTGGAGACCCAGTTGAGGTTGGTAGAGCATATGGTGAAGCTGGCGCGGATGAGCTTGTTTTCCTTGATATTACTGCTTCTAGTGATGCGCGTAAGACTGTGGTTGATATGGTTAGGAGAGTTGCTGAAACTGTCTTTATTCCATTTACTGTTGGTGGTGGTATTAGAACAGTTGAAGATTTTAAGGTGCTTTTGAGAGAGGGAGCTGATAAGATTTCAGTTAATTCTGCTGCTATTATGAATCCAGATTTGATTTCAGAGGCCGCTCTTAAGTTTGGTAGCCAGTGTGTTGTTGTGGCTATCGATGCTAAAAGAAGAGAGGATGGCGGCTGGAATATTTATAAAAATGGTGGTCGTGTTGATATGGGAATCGACGCTGTTGAATGGGCTATTGAGGCCGAGAAAAAAGGTGCTGGTGAGATTCTTCTTACTAGTATGGATTGCGATGGTACAAAGGCTGGATATGATATCTCGCTTACTAGAACCATTGCTGATAGCGTTAAGATTCCTGTTATTGCATCTGGTGGTGCTGGAGAGCTTTCTCATTTTAAGGATGCCTTTACAGAGGGGCATGCTCAGGCTGCGCTTGCTGCATCATTATTCCACTATAAAGAACTTGAAATTAATCAGGTGAAATCATATTTACAGAAAGAAGGAATTAGTGTTAGATATGTCGGCGATTGAGAATGACTGGTATCCGGTTTTAAGGAGTGAATTTGCTAAGCCGTATTATAAAAAACTATATAATTTTGTTAAGGATGAGTATTCGAATTACAAGATTTACCCGAAGGCAGATGATATTTTTACTGCCTTCCATTTGACTCCGCTTTCTAAGGTGAAGGTGGTTATTTTGGGGCAAGACCCATATCATAATGAGAATCAGGCACATGGGCTTTCGTTTTCTGTGCCAGTTTCGCAGAAGGAAATTCCGCCTTCGCTTGTGAATATTTATAAGGAACTCCATGATGATCTTGGGTGTTATATTCCTAATAATGGAAATCTTGTTAAATGGGCAGACGAGGGTGTTTTACTTTTGAATACAGTTTTGACTGTTAGGGCACATCAGGCTAATTCGCATGCTAAGCAGGGATGGGAAGAGTTTACTGATGCGGTTCTAAGGGCGGTTAACGAGGTGGATAGACCTGTGGTTTATATGCTTTGGGGTAGACCTGCACAGAGTAAAATTCCTATGTTAACTAATCCTAAACATTTGATTTTAAAATCTCCGCATCCAAGTCCATTATCGGCTTATCGCGGATTTTTTGGTTGTAAGCACTTTAGTTTGGCTAATGAGTTTTTGAAGGAAAATGGATTAGAAGAGATTGATTGGCAGATTGAGAATATTTAAAATTTGAAAAGAATTGAGGAGAAATGATATGTATTATATAAAGGATTATAAAGAGGGAGAGAAGTTTTACGGAGTTTATCTTTGTAAGACTAAGCAGGTTAACAAGTCTAAGAACGGAAAGACATATTACAATGTTGATTTGCAGGATAAAACGGGAGTTATTAATGGTAAAATTTGGGAGCTTTCTAATGCCATTGAGACCTTTGAAGAGGGAGATTTTGTTCATGTTGAAGGCATGGTGACAAGTTATCAGGAGAAGCTTCAGGTTAATATTAATAGAGTTAGAAGAGCAGATGAGGGGGAGTATGATGAAAAGGAATATTTCCCTGTTTCTAAGTATTCTGTCGATAAGATGTATGATAATCTAATTAAGCTTGTTAATTCTGTTGAAGAGGAGCATTTAAATAAACTTCTTAAGGGTTTCTTTGTGGATGACCCGGATTTTGTTAAGAAATTTAAAGTTCATTCTGCTGCTAAGTCAATGCACCATGGCTTTATTTCAGGACTATTACAGCATTCAATTACGGTTGCTAATATCTGTGATTATATGTCAAAGATTTATCCTATTTTAGATAGGGATTTGCTTATTACATCAGCCTTACTTCATGATGTTGGAAAGTTGACTGAATTATATCCTTTCCCTAAGAATGACTATACAGACGATGGTCAGCTTCTTGGACATATTTATATTGGGGCTGAAATGATTAGTCGAAAAGCAGATGATATTCCTGGTTTTCCTCATGTTTTAAAGTCTGAACTTTTGCATTGTATCCTTGCTCATCACGGCGAACTTGAGTATGGTTCACCTAAAAAACCTGCGCTTGCAGAGGCTCTTGCACTTAGTCATGCTGATAATATGGATGCTAAGATGGAGGCTGTTATTGAGTTATATGAGGCAAATGATCCTGATACAAATTGGTTTGGTTTTCAGAGAATGTTTGAGAGTAATTTGAGACAGTCTAGTGGAACTGTAAAGAAAAGATTGGATAAATAGTTACTTTTGTGATTTGGATTTATTAGTTTGATTTTTTATATATAGGATGTTGGAGTGAATAATATGGCATCAAATAAGGGTATGAATAAAAAGTTTAATAAAAATGATATTGTGGATGTGCATATTACTGACATCGGTAATGATGGCGAGGGAATCGGTCATGTTGACGGATATGCTATTTTTGTTAAAGGTGCTCTTCCTGGAGACCTTGTTAAGGCGCATATTTTAAAGGCTAAGAAGAATTTTGCCTTTGCTAAGGTTGAAGAAATTATTGAACCTTCGAAAAATCGTGTTGCGCCAAAATGTGCTATTGCTGAGAAGTGTGGTGGTTGTTCATTACAACATATGGATTATGAGGCTCAGCTTAAGTGGAAAGAAAAGAAGATTTTAGAGTGTATTAAGAGAATTGGTGGATATGAAGAAGATGAGTTTACTTACCTAAATATTCTTGGATATTATTATGAATTAGAGTCGGGTGATTTGGGTGAGTCTACTAGAAAATTTCCTTCTAGGTTTAGGAATAAGGCTCAATTTCCTGTTGGAGTTGATAAAGAGGGAAGACTTATATCGGGCTTTTTTGCGGGAAGAAGCCATAGTATTATTCCGACAGAGGATTGTTTGATTCAGTCGGAATATTCTGCGTTAATTAATAAGGCTGTTTTGGAATATATGAAGGAAAATAATGTTAGACCATATGATGAAGTCAATGGCACTGGTGTTATTAGACATATAATTTCTAGGGTGGCTTATTTTACTGATGAAATTATGGTTTGCATTGTTATTAATGCAGATAAGATTAAGTATGAAGATGGGCTTATTGAGAGACTTGTTGCACTGAATTCTAGTGATATTTTTGTTAAGAATAATAAGAAGATTTGTAGTATCTCTTTGAATATAAATCGTGAAAAGAATAATGTTATTCTTGGAATAAAGACAGAGTGTATTTATGGAAAGAGTACTATTCAGGATAAGATAGGAGATATTTTGTTTAATATTTCTCCTGTTTCATTTTTTCAGGTTAATCCAATCCAGACTAAGAAATTATATGATACTGTGCTTGATTTTACTGATTTTAAGGGTGATGAGACAGTATATGATTTGTATTGTGGTATTGGAAGTATTTCTCTTTATGTTGCAAATCACGTTAAAAAGGTTGTTGGTGTTGAAATCGTTGAAAAAGCAATAGACGATGCTAAGGAGAATGCTAAGCTTAATCATATTTCTAATGCTGAGTTTTATGCTGGGGCCGCAGAAGAGGTTGTTCCTAAGCTATATGAGGAGTCTAATGGAGCACTTAGGGCGGATGTTGTTATTGTTGATCCGCCTAGAAAAGGATGCGATGAGGTTCTTCTTGATACCATTGTTAAGATGGAACCTGAGAAAATTGTTTATGTGAGTTGTGACCCTGCAACTCTTGCGAGAGATTTGAAGATTTTACGTGAAAAAGGATATAAACTTGTTATTGCAAGAGGAACGGACATGTTCTGTCATAGTGTGCATGTGGAGACGGTCGCGCTTTTGAACAACAAATTTGCCAAGGCAAAGGATTTTGTTCAGATCGGAATAGATGCAGAGGATTATTACAGAATCAAGGATTCTGAAAAGAAGACGGAATAAACGTATCAGATGCGATATGTTTATATGTGGTAGTCAGATTAAAAGGAGAATGGTCATATGTATGATATCAAAAAGGATCCTTTTGAGGAGTATATAAAGAATCTTCCGCCTTCTCGGAAGGAATTGGGGCAGGCATGGTCAGCTGCGATAGGTTTACAGGATGTTGATGGTTTAAAACCATCTGAGTATCTGTATTCTACTGCCAGGAAAAATATTGATGGGGAAATCACCATAGATGAGGCTGGAGAACGCATCAATTCCTATTATGAGAGTAAACAGGGCAGAACGGAACATAGTACTGAAGAAGCAGACAAGGTTTCACAACGAATTGCTAAATTGTTGTCAGATAAGTCGTTTGTTTTTTCACCAGCTCAGTATATTTCGATTCATCGGGAATTGTTTATCGGTATTTATTCGCATGCAGGAAAACTGAGAGATTATAATTTCACAAAGAAAGAATGGGTACTTGATGGAGATACGGTGTCATACGGTCGTGCCTATAATTTGAAGGAAACTCTTGAGTATGATTTTTCACAGGAACGAGATTTCAGTTATAATGGGCTGACAATGCTGGAGGTAATTAATCATCTTGCGAAATTCATTTCTAGATTATGGCAGATTCACGTATTCGGAGAGGGTAATACTCGAACAACAGCGGTTTTCTTTATTAAGTATTTGCGACAGCTGGGATTTGATGCAGACAATGACCTGTTTGCCGAGTATTCCTGGTACTTTAGAAATTCGTTGGTTAGGGCGAATTACAACAACATACAAAAGAAGATATATGAAACTACGGAGTATTTGGAAAAATTCCTTCGTAATCTTCTTTTGGGTGAAAAGAACGAACTTCATAATAGAGAAATGCATGTTAGTGGAGTGTTTGTTGTAAAACAGGACATTGACCCAATAAATGACCCAATAAAACAGGACATTGGCCCAATAAGTGACCCAATAAATAATAAAACAGGTAGGTCGGGTTTAACCGAAAGAGAGGCAAAAATCGTTGATTTACTACGTAAAGAACCTACATTAACCAGAGCTCAGATGGCAGAGATTCTTGGATGTTCAGATGCAACAGTCAAGCGTGCACTTCAATCCCTTGTCCAGAAGAATGCACTTCGCCGTTTTGGTTCAAGAAAAAAAGGAGAATGGGTAATCATTGAATAATTTTTTTGCTGTTCATAAGAAAATCGTTAGGAGAATAACATGGAAATAAAAATACGGGAATGGAGAATCGAAGATAAATCGGAGCTTGCGGAAAACCTGAATAATATGAATATTCTGAATAATCTCCGTGATGGTTTGCCTTATCCTTATACGGAAAATGATGCAGAGGATTTTATAAGGGCAATGCTGACGGCAGATAAGGATAAAACATTCGCATTTGCGATAACGCTGGATGATAAAGTTATCGGAAGCATAGGAGTATTTCGACAGGAGAATATTCATTTTCGTACAGCGGAAATGGGATATTATATTGGTGAGAAATACTGGGGCAACGGATATATGACAGAAGCAGTGAAACGGGCATGTGACTTTGTATTTGAAAACACAGACATCATCAGAATCTATGCTGAACCGTTTGTTTATAATTCAGCTTCCTGCCGGGTGTTGGAAAAAGCAGGATTTATCTGTGAAGGGGTTCTGAGGAGTAATGCATACAAGAACGGAAACATCGTTGATATGAAAATGTATGCGCTGGTTAAGCAATAGAGTTTTGTTGTTTACAGAACCGAACATCGAGACGGTAGTTTCGCTTTCAAGGGTTTAAAGCAAAATGCCTCGAAAAGTCTTGAAATCAAAAGGCTTCAGCACTTTAGGATAAAAGCTGGAGAGGGCATAATAGGGAATTAAGAGTATGTCAGAATAAGCGAGGTATGAAATGGATAAACAGATACTTTTTGATAACATAGACAGAGTACACACAACCGACATGGGTGTGGATCGAATAAAGAAAAATCTATCGCTTGATGAAATTGATGTTGTCAAGTGGTGTAAGTCAAAGATATTGTCAGAAAAGGCAGAGATAAGCAAGCAGGGAAAGAATTGGTATGTTTGTGTCGAAGGTTGCATTATTACCGTGAATGCAAGCAGCTATACCATTATTACAGCTCACAAGAAAAAGAGATAAATAATATGGAACGCCCGGAATTTAACAAAATAAAAGACTATGACGAGTTTTGCAAATATTATTGGTATCGCGAAGAACTGATCAAAATATGTAAAGATCTCGGACTTAAGGCTGGTGGAAGCAAAATAGAGTTGAACGATGTCATCAGAGCATATTTCTCCGGCGATATGATCTTGCCGGAAAAAAGAAAAATAAATCGTTCGAAAGCCACGATAAAGGAATTGACTCTTGGTACAGGGCTTATAGAGTGTGGATTCACATTTGGTAACAGATTCCGGGAATTCTTTGCGGAGCAGACCGGAGTAAAACCGTTTAAATTCAATGTTGATATGGTTGCATCTGCTAAGGCCGTAAAAGAAACCGGCGATGAGTCTTTTACGCTGGGAGATCTTCTGGATATCTACTATGGTAAAAAGACATATGCAAAATATGATAAATCAGCACTTCAATGGAATAAGTTTGTAAAAGATTTCTGCGCAGATGATGCAACGAAGATATATGATGAAAGACTGAAAGCAGCCGCTTCTCTTTGGAAGATTGTAAGAGATTCGGATATGAAGAAGGAATATTCACATGAACTGTTTGAAAAATATAGGGATAATATCACGGTTTAATTGAAGTATAGGGAGTGCTAAATGATGACAGATCTTAATGAAGTATATAAAAGTATACTGGAAGCTGACAAGGCCGCAATAGTTATATGCGATATTGAACACAAAATCATCTATATGAATCCTGCAGCGATAAATCGATACGAGAAGTGGGGCGGTAAGAACCTTATGGGACAAAGTCTTCTCAACTGCCACAACGATAAATCACGTGAAATGATTATAAAGGTGTTGGAATGGTTCAAGGCGTCCAAGAATAACAATATTGTATATACGTCATACAATGAGAAGGAAAATAAGGATGTATATATGGTTGCACTAAGAAACGGAGCCGGAGAATTAATCGCATACTATGAGAAACATGAGTATCGTAATCGGGAAACAATGAAGATGTATAACATGGAAAACCAGTCCGATTTAGAAATGTGATAAATACAGGCTTGAGAGCGTGGACTTGTTCCCTAA
>JAILNN010000236.1 GCA_024691565.1 Lachnospiraceae bacterium
TATAAAATTAATTATCATAGAGATAACTCCCGCAAGAGCCAAACAAACTAATAACTTCATGATTACTTCCTCCTCTTAAATTGTGGTGATGGTAGTGTTGAAAAATAATTATGATTAGAGACAATATCAATAATCATAAATGCAATACCAATACAGCAAATAACAACACTTCCCGCAAAGTCAGAATCATTTGCAGAATTCCTTAAAATAGTTATTCCAGCGCCGATTACCGTAACAAAACCAACCAAAAATCCAAAACGCTTATTACCCGATTTAATCTTAATGGTCTTTAAAAATGTAATAATAACCAAATATAGTTCACAAAGAATCAGTAACCCAACTGCGACAAAAACCATCGTTCTTCCGCCATCACTAAGACTTTTAGTATCAACACCAGAAAAACCAAAACTCTGAATGCCCGACACAATCAGATAAAATATTCCAATAATAAAACCAAAAATCCCAGAAATCCCTTCCTCACTAATTGGCATCGACGATCCATTAGAAAAAGTACCTACTTCACTAAAAACTCTCTGTTTAACCCTTCCTTCACGCCTAGAACTATGCTTAAAGACCTTCATAATACTTCGGTCATTTTTCATCCTACGACCAATATCATCCGCAAGAAGGTCCCTATCAACCAGCCTCTTAAGCTCCTTATGATAAAGATGAGTCATATAAACCACTAAGAACGAAGCAACATAAGTCATAAACCTATAAGGTGTCAGCGGAATAATATAAAACAAAAGAAATAACGGCAAAGTGAGCAATGCCGAATACATTGCAAATCTCTTGATAGAAATAGGAATATCTGCAATCAACTTACCAGTTTGACCATTAACTGCAGCATAAGCCACTCTTTTATGTCTCTTAAAAGCCAAAAACCACACTGGAAACATACACATCTCAGTACAAACGCAAGTCGACTGAATCTGCCTAAGCATATTTGCCTCTGGCTCAACAACCCTCGTCGCACTCGTGTTAATGCTATTCTTCACCAGCGTAAGCGTAATATCCTTACAATACTCAGATTCATATGCCCTATAATTATCCGCGCCTATATCTGCAACATCTGCATAGAATCCACATAAATAGCTAGGATAGAACTTCTTAAGCATCGAAACCTCTCCACCACGATTTGCTGTCGTATATGGCCCAATTCGCTCACTCACAGGATCAGGAAATGTAGAAGATGCATCATGCGAAATCCCCTTATATTCACCCTCTAAGTTAGCATATACTGTCTTATAATCATTGTACTTACTAGTATTATTTTTCTTAGCAATCGAGAACTTAAGCTGACCTTCCTGTGTAAAATCATAAATCCAATAAGGCATATAAATCGCCCTAAAATTATGATTTTTATTGATATCCTTCAATTCATCTGGTGCATAAATATTCTTCATTAAACGATAATTGAACTGCGCAATACAATAATCCTTGCTAACCTTGAAAGGAATAATATAGCGAGGTCTTTTAGCTTTCTCAAGCCTGCTATCTAAAATAACTGACTCGCCGCAAAAACTACAAAATCCCGCAGCAGTCTGATCATCAGAATAAACCTCACCACCACATTGTGGACACCTAAAAACAGTGACATCCATAAAAGTATCTTCTTCAGCATCCGCCTCAACATCCACGTCTTCTGGCAAAACCATCCAACCGCATGAATCGCACCTAAGAGACTCTCTTTTAATGTCATAGCGAAGTCCAGCCCCACACCTTTTACATTGATACATTTTTTCATACCTCTTCTTAACTATTTGAATGGATTTTCATTCTTATAAAGCATGTTTGCAGGCCTATTAAATCCAATCTCCTCAGCAGTAAGTCCTAAGTACTTAAACACCTCAAAAAGTGCCTTTCCATAGTGACCAAATGCCACTGCACCATGATGAGGGAAATTATTTTCAATAAGCTCATAACGATAAAATCTAGCCATATCATGGATGGCAAAAATTCCAATTGAACCAAATGAACGAGTAGCAACTGGAAGGACCTCTCCATTAGCAATATATGCGCGAAGTTCAGCATCTGCAGTGCTCTGAAGTCTAAAGAAGGTAATCTTTCCAGGTGCAATATCTCCCTCAAGTGTACCATTTGTAACCTCCTCAGGAAGAGAACGCGCCATAATCATCTGATTCTTCATCTCACAACTATTAAGCTTTGTTGATGCTGTATTTCCACAATGGAATCCCATGAAAGTATCCTTAATATCGTAATCAAATTTACCCTTAATATCAGCCTCATAAATATCTGTTGGAACTGTATTGTTAATATCAAGAAGAGTAACAGTATCTCCACTAACAACAGTACCAATATATTCACTCAAAGCACCATAAATATCAACCTCACAAGAAACAGGAATTCCCATCTTAGTAAGACGACTGTTTACATAGCAAGGCACAAAACCAAACTGTGTCTGGAATGCTGGCCAACATTTTCCAGCAATAGTAACAAACTTTCTATATCCACGATGCTCTTCAATCCAATCAAGAAGTGTAAGCTCATACTGAGCAAGCTTCTCAAGGATTTCAGGCTTCTTATTTCCAGTTCCAAGCTCATTCTCCATATCCTTAACAACATCAGGAATTCTAGCATCCCCAGCATGCTTATTATATGCCTCGAACAAATCAAGCTCAGAGTTTTCCTCAATTTCAACTCCTAAATTGTAAAGTTGCTTAATAGGTGCATTACAAGCAAGGAAATTCAAAGGACGAGGTCCAAAACTAATAATCTTCAAATTATTAAGTCCATAAATCGCACTAGCGATTGGTAAAAACTCATGAATCATATCAGCACATTCCTCAGCAGTACCCACAGGATACTCAGGAATATATGCCTTAACTCCTCTAAGCTTTAAGTTATAGCTGGCATTAAGCATTCCGCAATATGCATCGCCTCTACCCTGAATGAGTCCACCATTTGCAGAGGTCTCCTCAGCAGCTGCACAGAACATAACAGGACCATCAAAATGCTTAGCAAGAAGTGTTTCAGCAATCTCAGGACCGAAGTTTCCAAGATAAACACAAAGTGCCTCACATCCCTCTTTCTTAATATCTTCAAGAGCCTGAACCATATGAATCTCGCTCTCAACGATACAAATTGGACACTCATAAATCTCGTCCGCATTGTATTTATTTGCATAAGCCTGAACAAGAGCCTTACGTCTGTTTACAGACAAGGTCTCAGGGAAACAATCCCTACTAACTGCAACAATTCCGATTTTAATTTTTGGTAAGTTATTCAATAATTCCTCCTTCTGCGTTGTTAAAACAGCCATAGTTTAATTGTTGTCAACGCTCACATTATAAAACATTTGCTCAGTTCTATTTTTGAAACTAAATAATAAGCCCCAAAAACAAACCCTATTTCACAAAAAACAGATAAGAAAAAAGGACTCCATAAAGAAATCCTTTTTCCTTAATTCTGTATTTATAATACTATACCTCATTTGTTTTAACAAGGTAAAAATTCAAGCTACATAACCCAAAAATCTCGCCCAACTAATAGTTTTATAAACAAAACTATTTGATTTTGGTGCCCTTAGGAAGTCCTGACTTCTTTAGAAGCTTCTTATAAGCACTCTTCTTTTTCTTTGGAACCTTGATAGTAAGCTTCTTAGCCGCTCCAGCGAATGCAGAAGC
The DNA here is from genome assembly GCA_024691565.1 of Lachnospiraceae bacterium. GTDB lineage: Bacteria > Bacillota > Clostridia > Lachnospirales > Lachnospiraceae > JAEEJA01. The sequence goes on from JAILNN010000236.1 coordinate 3,648, forward strand.
ACCAACAGTCTTAAGCTTTGTTGAGTTAATTGTAATTGTCTTTAACTTAGGACACTTAACAATTGCCTTCTTCTTAATATCCTTAACATTCTTACCAATTGTAAGAGTCTTTAACTTCTTAAGCTTATTAACTGACTTCTTCTTCATACTAACAACCTTATATTCAACATTGTTGTACTTAGCCTTAGCAGGAATTGTGAAGCTCTTAGGGTTCTTCAAAATCTTATTTAAGATTACAGTGTCTTCTGAGAGAATCTTATACTTAGCATTCTTGTATGTAAAGATTGTTCCAATAGCATTTCCTGAAGTTGCAGACTTTGTTGCAGCACTAGCAGTTGCAGCAGCAGCAGTTGCAGCAGTTACATACTGATTAACAATAATCACTGTAGGTGGATTATCAGTAGATTCAGGAGAATCAGCAGGTTCAGGAGTACTAGGTTCAGCTGTTGGTTCAACAACAGGCTCTTCTGTAGGAGCTACATTTTCTTCAATACTAGTAACCTTATATCCAATATCAGTTGTAAGAAGTGGTACTACTTTTTTGAGTACTAATGGAAGTACATACTGTAATGATCTTGGCATTGAATGAGTCATAACATTATATACAGCTTCTTCTAGTTCCATTAAAAATTCAGTATCTAATCCGCCAAGACCAACACAAAGAATTGCTGTATCACCTTCTACTTCTACTTCCTTACCTGCAAGATCTTCACCATCAAGACAATATGTTGTTGTCTCACCCTTTGCATTAATAATTGTAACATAAGGCTTGAATCCCTTCAATGCGTCAGGAATCATTGTATACGCGTCATCAAATTTAACTGTAATTGATTCAGCGCCTTCCTTCTTGTATCCTTTAACTAAAGTATTGGTAATAAAACCGGCCACATCAAATTCTTCAAGACCTTGCTCACTAGATACTGCTTTTAGCAAGTCAAGAACTACTCCCTTAATACTAAACATAGGAAGTTCTGTACCTGTAAACTTACTTGGATCAACACAAACAACCACAGTAATAGCATCAAAAGTATTTTCACCTTCTACCGCACCAGCAATAATAGGAAGTATACTCAAACCATCTACGACTTCCACCATAGTTGATGAATCAGCTGTGAAAGTATATGAATCCCCTTCTACATCAAGTATTGTCAATTCTTCCATATCCTTTACATTTGGAATTCCCCATTTATACTTAGGATTAGTCATATATGGATTGTCAATTTTAATTGTAACTTCTTCTCCCTCAGTGACATATCTAATAAGCTGATCAGACTGCATTAAACTAATCCTAGCAGCAATACCAGCAGTATTAGTAAATTCAGCAGTATAGAACGCATGTTTAGTATTAGATTTAAGTTCACAAATATATCTATATCCCGGTTTTGTTACATCATCCCTTGATACATCAACGGTCAAAGTAGGATTTGTTGCTCCTTTAATTGGATACAAGCTATCACTGCCATCGTCATCATCAACTATATACCACTGGTAATAGATATCTGAGCCATCATCTACTGTAGCAGAAGCATCCATTGTAACTTTATCACCTAAAAGTGCTGTAAATGTCTGCTTTTTAACCGAATACTCCATATAATAGGAAGAGTATTCATCTGATAAATTCTTTGAATAATCATAAAAATCACGTTTTGATTCATAATAAACTTCATCAAGAATGCTACTATTAACTAAACCATTATCTTCTGCATCAGAGTAAGTATATCCATTTTCTGTTTTAATATTTGTATCATCATCAGATTCTGCAAATGTTATCGAATAATCAGGGAATAAATATACGTAAGTATTCTCACTATATCCTGTCATAGGATTCCTAGCCGTAATTTTATATCTGCCATAATCCGATTTTACCACATTGCTTATAGTAAATTTATTTGAGGTAGATTTTATAATTGTATTCTTATCAGTATTTCCTTCAAAACTCCATTGAATTTTTTCTAATTCAAATGGTTTATTTGTTCTTAAATCCATTAAAGTAGCAGTAAATGTAACATCATCTCCAAGTTGAGCACGATTCTGATATTTATCTACTTTAATAGACATGTAATTACCTTCACTAGTTTGATAAAGGTTTATATTACCAGATTGTTCTGAATTTATACCATCACTAATAACACAGTAATAATAATAGTTAAAATCATCCTCCTTCAGTTCATCAATTATATATCTTGATGAAGTAGCACCGGAAATTTTAGTAACAGAACCATTTGATTTATTTAACTTATACCACTGATAGCTTAAATCTGCTCCTATGCTACTATATGCTTCAACATAAAGAGTTTCACTACTGCCGATATATCCCTCTATAGAACTAGGTGTGTATTCAATTACTATGTATTGGTCATATGTATTTATATTTACATCTAAACTACTACTACCTGATTTAGTTTCTCCATTAACAGTGTATGTATAAGTCACTAAATAGCATCCATTATTCTCCTCTGTGACACCTTCTATTTTGCATAAATTATCTTTTACATCTAATTTAACAGGAACACTCTGCCCATTAGGAATAAAGAACCACTCATAACTAACATCAGATACGTTCGACCTTACTTCCAAGTTTAATGTATCGCCTTCGTATATAATGCTATCCCCATTTTGATTATAACAATTCATAGTAAAATATGGATTGGAACCGCTAGAAGTATTAATCAAGTCAAATCTATACTCATTTGTTTCATAAATATCCTTACCATTCATAATGGTTAGCGTTAAAAGATAGTTTCCAAAATCTTCTTCTTTAACAGAAGCAATCTCATAAGTCGCTGATGTTGCTTTGTTAATATCTACAAATTCACTAGTATCTCCCTCCATCTTAGACCACTGATACTTAAATGTAAATCCAGAAGAACCAGGATCTGCTTCTACACCAAAAATTTGATAACTACCCTTGGTTGAATAGATATAGTTGCCACCACTTCCAATTATTTTTATTGTGTATGGAGTATAATCTGTTGTAAAATAAACATATTCTCTAACTAATCCATTTGAAATAGCACATCTGTACTTTCCACCATCGTTTGAATCAATTGTAAACTCATAGCTATCTGCTGTGGCATCTGTAATTTCGACATATTCATTAATACTATTACTATATTTCTCCCACTGATAACTAAGCTCACCAACCTTAGTACTAGCCTCAACCTTCATTTTGTACTTTCCACCGTACTTCGTACCTGTAATGGTATTATACTCATCAGTTTTAACTGTAAGTGTATCGTCCAATGAAATAGTGTAACTTATTTCTTCCACAACTGGCCCATTTGCAGAAACTAATGATTTTTTATCAGTATCATATTTAACGAGCTCACTATTTTCTCCTGCAGTATATGTTACCCTACAAACATATGAGGCAGAATCTGATACTTTTACTGAATATGATTTACTTGTTGCAGATGAAATCTCACTAAGTGACTCCCCATCATCATAATACCAAAGATAAGAGATTTCACAATCTCCCTTACCTGAAAGAACTGAATAACCCGCATCAACTTCCATTGTGACTGTATCACCTTTGTCAGCTGTAATAAACGTATCTCCTATTACCTCAAGAGTAGGAAGTATTTTTGCTGCTTCAGCAGTTTCCTCAGCACTAGCATTTTCATAATTTGCTGTTGGCAAAAGAGAAAATGCCATGGCTACTGCAATTAGAATTGCCTTAAATTTTTTAAATCTCATTCTTTTTCTCCTTTCGTGTCGTAAATTAGCCATGAATATACTTAATATACAACTTTCTCGTGGGTCATTCGAAAAATAGCCTATTACATATTCAGTTCTAACTTACTTATCCTTTATTTTCATGCGCCCAAATAAACTACTTCAAATAAGTAATTAATTTATATCAATAATTAAATTATGTAGTAATATACCTGATGCGCAAATATATAAATATAATACCATTTTTCTTTATAGAATGCAAATATAGAATGCAAATATCATATATATTTTTTTTATAACAATCCTTTTTTCAAAATAATTTAATTTTCAAACACGCCA
>JAILNN010000008.1 GCA_024691565.1 Lachnospiraceae bacterium
AAACTCCTCAACCGGTTCACTCTCAACATTCGCCCTGTTTTTCATATATTCAGCGATCTGCTTCTTACACTTATTCGACAAAATCTTAAAAATCCAACCACGAAACGCCGTCTCGTCACGAAGCTTCTTAATTCCAACATATGCTTCCAGCACTGTCTCGCTCACAGCATCCTCAGCGTCCTCCTTAGAACAAAGCGTATACAAAGCCATCTTATAAAGATCTTCATAGACCATTTCATAAAGAAGAGCAAAGGCATGCGAATCATTTTTCTTAGCCTTCTTGACCAAATCCCTCACGTCTGAATTACTTGGTCTAGGTTCGTTCATTTTTCCATTGTCCATTTAGTCACCCCCTGGAACTCTATTATTAAACTCAAAACTCATAAAATCAAAAGCATTATTTTTAATCATTTCGAACGTTCTATATATACAGTGTATAAAATGTGCCAAAGTGTTGCAAGAAAATATAAAAAATTTTAATTTTTTTTGAGGCAAATAAAAAAATACCCCAAAGTAGCGCTACTTTAGGGCATTCCTATCAAGTACATTTATTTTATTTACCAGCCTTACAACGTCTGTTTCTATCCTCTAAAAGATTAGTTACAAGTGTTAACTTCGTTCTAGCTTCCTCAACATTACCTTCCTTAACAAGAAGTCTTAAATTATTTGTCTCAACCTGTAATTCATCTTCAATATCCTTCAAATCATCCCTAGAAACCGGATCAGAATACTTAACCTTCTCAGCAAGCTTTTCCAAATCCCTCTTTAAATCAACATCTGTTGCATATGGCGCAATTCCTTCAAAATTAAGCTTGAAGCGCTTCATTTCAATGGTTTTTTCTTTCACAGCCTTTTCTGTAGACTCAACAATGTCACGAACATTATCTGTCGCAATAACTCCAATACCTGCAACTCCAAGAAGAATAACTGAAATAACAACGCCGATCCATGTAGCAACATGTGTGAAATTACCAAAAACAAAAAGGATAATTGAAAAACAAACCTGTAGAACCATATATATGATTCCTACTCTAAATATAGGAAATCCATAAACTTTAGATTGCAATCCATCTTCACTATTTCCGCTATTAAATGCATAGAAACTCACACAAAGTCCTACGATAATAGAAATAAGTGAAAAAACATACATAACCCATGCGCAACCACCTTTTTCAAATGGGACTGCAAAATAAACCACATTAAACACCACGAACACAATTGCATAAACTGCAATCAAAGATATTTGTTTTTTATTTAAACTATTCATACAACTCATCTCCTATATCAATTTTTTGGTGTTCCACATTCAGGACAGAATTTACTCGTTATTCCAGTTGCACCACAGTTTGGACAAGTCCATGTAGCAGGCGCCTCTGCCTCAGGTTTCTTCGAACCACATTCAGGACAGAACTTACTAGTAATATCAGTAGCTCCACAATTTGGACAATTCCAAGTACCATTAGATACATTAGGTTTAACGACTGGCTCTGGTTTCTTAGCGCCACATTCAGGACAGAATTTGCTTTTAATTCCTGTTGCACCACATGCAGAGCAACTCCAACCATTAGCATCATTAGATGCTCCCGAATCACCACCCGGCTGTCTTAAAGCATTTTCAATTGGCTGTCCCGGCATTCCATTATTTCCAACAGGAGCACCTCCCTGTGCAGGATTTCCATTGTATCCTGGCATGTTAGAAGCATTCAAACCAGAAAGAGCTGCAAGTCCAGAATTTGCAGTATTATTCAAATCAAATCCACCAGGTGCAACTCCTGAATTAGCTGCATTGCCACCCGTTCCAGTGTTAACTGGATTTCCATTAGCATCAAAACCATTAGCATTTGGATTTGCAGGATTTCCACCAGGCATTCCCATCATAGATCCCTGCATACCATTCATCATATCCTTACCAAGCTGTGCGCCAGTTCCCATCATATTTGTTGCCATTCCAGCCATCGCACCCATAGTTGCAAAGCCTGCTCCCATCTGAAGAGCTGAGCCAGCAATACCAGACATGCTACCACCCTCAGTTGGCTGATTTTCAGCAAAAGCAGTAAGCACCTGACCTTGAATGACATCCTTCTGATTAAAGCCTTTCGCACGCATCTCTTCAGCTTCAATCTGAGCTGTCTGAGCCTTACGTTGCATCTCAAGTTCCATCTTAAGACGCTCAGCCTGTACTTCAGCCTGTGTTCCAACAATCTTTTTCTGACCTTCAATCTGAGTTTCAAGAATCTCAGTCTGACCTTTAGCTGCAACCGTCTCACGATGAGCAGTTTCAACTTCAACCTTATTTTGCTCTGTACGGATATCAATCGTCTTCTTAGCTTCCATCTCAGTAAGCTTGATATCTGTCTCAGTTGCAATAACACTCTTAGTAAGAGATGCCTGACGAAGTTTTATAAGCGTCTGAACAACATCATAACCAAGTTCTCCAGGCTGTGGTAAAATAATTCCCTCAACAAGGAACTCAGTAATAGCCATTCCATAATCATCAAAATATGTAAGAAGAGATTCTTTTAATGCATCAGAAAGAACCATTTTCTGCTGGTCAATCTGTAAAATATCAATATGATTAGCTGTGATTATTTCAGCGAGCTTTGTCGAAACACCCAACTGAACAATCGAACGAAAATAATTCTTAGCCTGTGAATTAGCACCAGAAATCTGTTTAGCGCCTGAAGTATTGTCGAATATATCTCCTCTAGCCATTCCACCAGTCGTTCCAACCATCTTAAGTAAGAACTTCCTAGAATCAGCAACGTGGAAATTAAATAAACCACGTGCACCAATGGCAATAGGAGCCTGCGACGTCGGGTCAATCATTGTAATCTTCTCAGATGTTCCCCACTTAAATGCCATCTGCTGAGCAATATTAATAAAGTAAACTTCAGAATGGAAGGTCTTATCAGTGTCGGACGGCAATTTATATAGCTTCTCCATAATCGGAAGCTGATTAGTTTCCAATGCATATCGACCAGCACCAAAAAGGTCAAGCGCCTGACCATCCCTAAAGAAGATAGCCTCCTGACTCTCATGAACAATAAGCTGAGAACCCATATTAAAGTCCTCAATAGGATGTTTCCAAACTAAAGTATCCGCATCTCCCTCATACTTAATCACACTAGCTAAACCCTCTTTAGAGAGCTCTTCCTTCTTAACCTGTGCCTGCACATCAATCACAGTATCGCAGAGCGGACAAGTATACATCCCAGTACTCTTATCAGCCTCTAACGAACAGCTACAAGATGGACATGAAAATTTAAGGAGCGAATTCATCGCTTTAAAATTATTAATCGGATTATGACACACTGGACAAACTGCATCTCCCTTAGACTGGTCAAAAACAACCTCATTTCCACAATGTGCACACTTCCTCGTCGCCATCTTATCTGTCTTTACATTAATAACATAGCCACAACTGCAATTAATAGTTCTGGTCTTTCCAATCCCAAAAATTCCACCTGTCGAGGCCTCAGCATACCGACCACACGACGGGCATTCAATAACAAATTTCCCCATGATAACCTCCTTGTTCATTAATATATAAACATAAATCCTTAGCCTTTGTAATAACTGTCAATTCCGATGATTCCTTACCTGCCATTTCTATTCCTTTTAGTTTAAATGTTTTCTCAATAATATACTACCGGAAAGCTGCTAACGCAGCTTGAGACCGCTGACGCGGTAATGCCGCATAAAATGCGGCAAATGAGATCGGAAAGTTCCAAATGGAACTTCCGCTCTCTTATAAGATTTATGATTCAAGATGCAACCATAAAGCGGGGCGAATCCCAACACTAGCATTATCCACACTGATACCAACATCATTGACAAGACCTGATCCCTTCATAATTATTGCAAAATTCTGAAGGGAGCCCGGCGTACGTAGCCAAAAGCTACCGCCACCTGTTTTGTTATCAACAAAAAACTTCTTGTAATCTTCTTCTACTTGTGAGAGACAATAATCAGTAGGTTTTGCAACCTCGGCATTATTATTCTTAAAATATTTTTTTACTTCATCCATACTCAAACAAAATACTCTATCTTCAGTTGATGGTCCACCTTTTGTATTAATTTTTTTTTCATCAATTGTTATACAATAATCAGGATTTTCTAATGATATTTTTTTTATCATTTTAATGATGTTACTATTAAATGTATAATTAATAAATTCATTATTCAAATATTTTCTTAGCGTACATTCACTCCATGTTATACTTTTATA
>JAILNN010000009.1 GCA_024691565.1 Lachnospiraceae bacterium
AATCTCATTAACATATAAAACCTCATCTTGTCGTGAGTAATCAATATTTTCAATTAAAAACTCAGTCAAATCTTTTAACTGCGATTCTATTTTCTTTTCATAACTATTTACATAAATAACTCTGATTTCATTTCTTCTCAAATCCCAAAACACATAATCAGGATTCAAAATAATATTATCAATCTCCAAAAAATAAAGCTTACAAACATCAATAATCTCTCTAAAACTTTTAATAAATGCTTTAACATTAAATAGATCTTTTTTCTTCTTTAATATATCCTTCACAGCAAGATAACCCTTTGTTTCAAAAGTAAGAATAACATTATCATCTTCAAAATCTGTTCGATACTTAAAAAAGCAATCTATCTTATTCTTTTCAAGCATTTGCATATCAAATTCTTTAAGAATACTTTCATTTGACATAATTTCAACAGATGTTTCGTTTTTTCTTATTTCTAAAATCATTCTAATCACCTTCTCTTTTTAGTAATTCCTTTGAAATCTCAGGTTGAACAACAATTGCCCTTGAATTCACAGAAACACTCAAAGCTTCTTCTAAAAAAATATTTATAATTGGAAAATCGACTTTGCCAGAACTTTTTATTTTTATCGACCTATAAATCTTATTCTTTCCAAAGGATAATTCTTCAACCTTAACAAACCAAAGTCCCTTATTTAATTCATCCATCATCCCCTTCTCAAGTTTAACCTTTGACTTTCCTTTAAAAATCGAAGATAAAACACCTTTAGACTCCCCATCAGAACTTTCGCTTGCTAATTCATATATATTAGTTAAACTCTCTTCCGACTCCATTAAAACTAAATTTGCATAACTCTTAATTGTCGAATAATCATGCAAATAAAAAATCATTATAATTAAAGCAAAGATAACACCTAAAACTATTGGAACAATAAAAACCGCTTCAACAGTTGTACTACCCTTGCATTTAATCCTAAATAATCTCATATCATCAATCCTTTATAATTAAAAAAAAATATTAGATTTAAAAACTATCGTCTACTAGCTAAAAATCAAACTTATAATATATCCTACAAATATACATGGCACATAAGGAAAATTAGCTTTAATATAATTCTTATTTTTAACAATTGAAAAAATGCAAATTAAAAAGATACCAAATAAAGAAATTATCATAGAAGCAATCATTGTTTCAATTAATGTGCTTAACCCTTCTATACATCCTATCATCGTAAGAATAAGAGAATCTCCCATTCCAAACCGCTCTTTACTAATAAGACTATAAATAATTAATGTTACGCTAGTAATAAAAACCCACCAAAAATCTTCTCCATTTAATACCGTTAGTCTCAGAATCAATCCACCAATTATAAAAATCAAAATAGGAATTATTGGAATCTTTTTATACTTAAAATCTATTATTGATAAAACAAAAAGCAAGATAATTAATCCAAATCTAACACTTAAAACTAAAATTTTTACGAGCATTTTGAGCACCCTGGCAAATTTCCAACCTCAGATCTTCTAACTTTTTTAATATTTCTATATATTTCCTTACACCTACTATTAACATGATATCTTAATCCAAAATGAGTAATTGTAACCTTCGTAAAAGAATTAACCTTTACTCCTTTACTACAAGTAGGACATGGATAGTACTTATTTCTTTTTTGGTTTCTTAAGTTTTCTATCTCCGAGAAATACACTTCATTTACGGATGGCTTTAAATATGTGCAATTAATATCCTTATGATAAACCTCCGGTTCATCTCCAATATACACATATTCATCACTATCTGAATCAGAGACCATGCTTTCACCCTCATAAGAAGAGCATCTCATTGGAATATAAATACTTATAGGACTAATTTCTAATCCAAAAAATGGAATTGTTCTCACATAATTTGTATATAACTTTTCATTTTCCTCATCAAATTTTATAACAGTAAGCTTATCAACTGTAGTCAGATTTTTACTAAAGGTAGTCTGATTAATCGCATACTCACAAGCATTGTTATATAAATCTAATTGAATCTCATTTTGAACACCAATAATCTTTATAATATAAGCTATTCCAAGTACTGCAATTAAAAAGATAGGTAAACAAAAGGCAGCCTCAACAGTAATACTCCCTTTAATAAATTGTATTCTACTCTTTTTCACTCTGCCCTCCTTCCAACAAACATCGCCCACTTAAAGAAGTGTTAGTCTTCTCAAATTGAGATAAAATTTGCAACACAAAACACAACGCTCTTTGATGACAACAAAACACTTAATTATAAAATACCCTATATTAATTCAGATAAACCCAAGTGGATGAGCTAAGATTTACAGATTAATATAAAAGAATTTATTAATATTTTTAAACTTAATTTTATTAAACTTAATTTTTTTATGGTTTATATTTACTAAATAGAATGATTACTGCATGGATTTTAACAAATTTAATTCAAAGAGCGCTGTGTTTCATATTGCATATAGGCATATTCAACATCAAAGCTTTTTTGTAGATTACCATTATTAGTATCCTCCTTTTTTAGAATCTTAAATAATTCTTCACCATATATACCTGAATAAATTAGAGGTAGTTCATATTCAACCTTTCCCTTAAAAGAAGAAATAGAATTATCTATTGTAAAAGTTTGATTATATTTATTTTGAAGATCATATTGAATAATTTCACAGGTCCTAATTGTAAGTTTCTTCTTAGAAATCATGCATAAAAACAAATTCAAATAATCTGTATATGAAAAACCACCCTTCATATAACTATTTAAACCAGATACACCTTCACTACCACCCTTTTCAGGAAATTCTTCTGCCTTTTGTCTTATTAACGCTTTGGTAACTAAACAAATCTCTCCATAATTTAACTTAAAACTTTCACTATCTTTAACGAGGGGCACAATCCTACCATCCATTAAGGCACAAACGTCAATTAAACTCTCTTCATAAGCAAGAATAAAAAGAATGATATCCTTGTAAACTTCAATAAGTTCTTCAGTAAATGTTAACCCTCCAATAACTGTTGCGGTTTCCATTGCCTTAGCACTTAAAGAGGCATCATTATATACATAGGCCATGTTAGCTGCAATTCTAATTAGAATCAATCTACTTGCAATGTTTAGAATACTATTTCTAACACTATTACTACCACAAATAACATATTCAATTTGACAATACTTATTCTTATCCTCTAAGTAAGATGTAAGGAAATCCTGCGCCCAACAAATATAAGCCGCTCTCGATGAAATACTATCTACAATATTTTCATCTTCCTCCTTTGCATCATTACTGCTATTATTTATCTTCTCAATAATTTCGGTATTTTGAAAACCATCATTAACATCCAAATCCTTATATAAATCCTTAGAAAACTTCTTATTAAATTCATCTTCTTTAAGAGTAGGATCAATTTTCTCAATCTTAAGTTTTTTATTTGGAAGTGAATTAGGCTCACAAACTAGGGATAAAATCCCATCTCTCATTAGGGAACCAAAAGCTGTAAGAGGATTTCCCTTTGCTTCATCATCCTTTAAATTCCCATTACTATTATTCTTTTTACCATTACTCTTTTTTGAACCATTAGAGCTATCTGCTTCATTAGAATTTTTACTATCAGCATTACTATTATCATCCTGCTTTTCTTTATAATCCTTTGCTTCCTTTAATGAAGAACTAAGCTTATCACTCTCGTCTTCATTTTCAGATGAGCTCGCATTAAAAAGTCTATCCTTGATTTCATCGATGCTATCAGTTGCAGCATAGACTCTAACCTGCCTCATAAGTTCCGAATAATCCGTTAAACTTTTAGCTTCCTCAACAATAAATCCTGGTTTTTCAAATTGATAAAGAGATGTATACTTAGTACTAAAAAACTTATCACTTTTAAATTCATTATCACTATCTGCTAAATTATCTGCTAATATTCCATTTAAAAAGAATTGTAAATCCATATAATTCTTACCATCGAAACCACCATAAGCATATAAATGATAATCATCTCTAAGTTCTTTATTATAACTTCCAAAAGCGCATATTACTGATGCCTTTGCAGCCACAGCACTATAGCTTTCAGCTGTCTTAATCCTTGTAATTTCAATAAAGGCAGATATGAGAACAAAAATAACAACGAAAATCAAAGTAAGAAATACAGTAATACTTCCTTTTTTTCTATTATTTTTCATTATCACAATCATCTTATCTAAGATTCTCTTCATATAATTTTCCCCTTTATATCTGTCAAAAGTTCCCATATCTACCAGCTTTTTGGAAAGAAAAACTATAGTTTAAACACAACTATAACCTAACTAAATTTTGATTTTGGAAGTAATTGTTGATGAATCAGATGTAATACTTGAAAAGGCAGACTTAACAATTGCAGTGATTTTTTCACGGAATATTACTATTAATGCAATCAATATAACAAGTATCAAAATGATCTCAACAACTCCTACTCCATCTTCTTCATACCAGAACGTTTTAAAATTTTTCATTTTACACCTCCCGATAATTTAAAATTACATAGACTGAAATGCAGAAAACATAATAATTACAATAACAACAGTAAACATAATAAACATTGGCAATAAAAGCTTAGTACCGGCCTCTTCTCCTAGGATTCTAGCCTGTTCCTTTCTTTTAATAAAGGCATCACTTGCCTCCATATCCATAAGTCTTAACAAATCATCAGAACCCTTTTTAAGATTCTGAACGAGTAAAGCAGAAAACTTTAAGTAACATAACAATCCAATTCTATTTCCAAATTTTATATAGGCGTCAGACTCACTTACTCCATTTTCCATTTCATTACCTGTAGCAGAAATCTCCTCATAAAGAAAACTTTTCTCATCACTCTTCTCATATTCTTTAATAATCTGCTCCCACGCACCTCTAATAGAAAGGCCTGCTCCAACAAACAAAGAAATCTTGTTAATTAATTCGGGATACTTAAGAATCAACTCTGTATTCCTCTTCTTAAACTCTTCATCAATCCTATTATTTATAAAAACAGGAATCATAATAATTAACACTATTCCAACTAAAATAACATATAATTCATCCTTATTTTCTACTTCCTCATACTTAACCTTAAGGTTTCCAACGCTCTCTGGAAGTTTGATCCACTTTTTCTCGGGGTCCTTTTTCAAAGCAGAATTAAGCTCGTCTTCATACTCCTCCTCAAGTATCTTATCTGCGCTTTTTTCCTTCTTTAAAAGTTTTAGATTATAAACAACATTTTCACTAATTCCCTGACCTTCCAAAACTGCTGTAATTACTACTAATTGAAAATCTTCTTCAAAATAATTATTTAAGGAACCATCACTTTCAATATATCCATCAGGTTCAATTTTGTATTTTACATTAATACCCACATCAGGAATTTTATCAATTAAATTTAAAGGCTCTGTAACAGAATCCAAACTATCATTATCTCCAAGAATTGTTTTATTTAGATATTCCTTAGCACTAGAAATAATCTTATCCTTTTCCTTATCGCTATATTCTCGACTTGGAATCTCAATACTTATTTCCTCTTTATCTGTCTTAATATCATTATTTTCATAACTCTTATAAATATCTAGATTAAAACTTCCATCACCAGGTTCATTTCTTTCGATAAAATAATTATCAAATAAAACGATATCCTTGTTTTTTAGATTAACGCATATAAAAGCAATAACAATAATAAGTATCGAAACATAAATACCAGAGATAATCTTACAATAATACTCTTCTTTAATATCTTCAGAACTTTTAACTATTTTAATTTTTTTAAGAGAATTACATCTGTTAGACTCCCTTTTAAAACCAATAAACCTACGTAAAACCCTATAAATATGGTATGACACCGGATAAATATAATGCTCATATATTATTTCTTTTCCAGCATATTTTGAATCCGAATTCTCCTTTTCTGCACTCATCCTCTTCCTTCTAGGTGGATCTCTAGAAGAAATGAGAATACCAAGAATTAAAAGAATAAGTACGACAAATAAAATATAAATCTTAATATCCTTCATATAATCTCCTTCCATAAATTAATATATTTACAACCGTATATTTATAATTTTTTCACCAATAAGAATCGCAATCTCATATAAAACAAACATAACAACCATCAGAATTCTTCCAATTATCGTAGTATAAATACACTCTAAAAGCCCTGATGAAGTTAATTGTAAATAAACAATAATTGCTGGAGGAATAATCTCCATGATTTTTAATTCCAACTTCTTTTGAGAAATCATAACCTTGATTTCTCTAGTAACTTCGATTTTCTGACCAATCTTATCCGAAGTGTTTTTGATAATCTTAACCAAATCTCCACCAGTTCTCTTTGCTATCGAAAAGATTTCTGTAAAATCACTAAAATCTTTTATAGATAGTTCATCGGCAACTATTCTTAAAGATGTTTCAAGATTTTCATTTATCTTATTTTCCTTTTCTATAAACTCAAAACACTTTATCAACTTAGAGTTATCTCCATATATAAGTTTTAAATCCTTAATTGCCTCTGTAAAAGAATTCTCTATAGAATACCCCGCATTTAAGGCTGCACTAATTCCCTGTAATGCATCCTTAAATTCAATATTAATCCTCCATCTAAGTTCATCCTTATATTTCCTGATTTCTCTTTTCAAAAAAAACAAAGACAAAATCATCCCAAAAATAATAGAAACGAAAAGGCTTTTAAAAAATATAAATAAAAGAATACTGAATCTAACAAATAAACTAAGAAAAATTCTCCCAACTTCCAAGAAGCTTGGCTCGATTTTGAAGCTCGTTTTCTGTTCTTTTAAAACACCCTTTAACCTTACCATCTTCATCATTTCCTTCATCTTCAAATTTAAACAATGTATTTAAAAGATATTCTCCCTCCTTAATACCAACGATTTCTGAGATTTCAAGAACCTTTCTTGTCTTATCCCTAAGTCTACCGAGCTGAACAACAATATCCACAGCCGAAGCAATCTGAGATCTAATAGCCATAAGAGGAACATCCATACCAGTTAAATAAAGTGTCTCCATTCTATGAAGCATATCTATTGGACTATTGGCATGACCTGTGGAAATACTCCCATCATGACCCGTATTCATGGCATTCACAAGATCAATAACCGCAGCATCTCTTATCTCACCAATAATAATCCTATCAGGTCTCATTCGAAGTGCAGATTTAACCAAATCTCGAATGGTAATTTCATTCCTTCCTTCAATATTAGCATTCCTTGACTCTAACCTAACGAGGTTATCTATTGAAGATATTTGAAGCTCTGCCGAGTCCTCAATAGTAATAATTCTTTCATCACGAGGAATAAAATTAGATAAAGCATTTAGAAATGTTGTTTTACCACTCCCAGTTCCTCCACTAATAAAAATGTTATAACCAGCCCTAACAAGCTTCCTAAGAAATAAAGCTCCCTCTTCAGAAATACTCCCAATGTGGATAAGCTTCTCCATATTAATCCTCTCTTCAGGAAACTTTCTGATAGTAACAGTTGGTCCATCAAGAGCAATCGGCGGTAAAACCACATTAACTCTAGAACCATCCTGAAGCCTCACATCAACAATGGGATTTGATTCATTAACAATACGATTCACCTTAGAAACAATTTGATTTATAACATCCAGAAGCTTATCCTCACTACTAAATGCAGCTGGGTAGCGCTCAATAACACCCCTCTTCTCAACAAAAATTCGATTTGCATTGTTGATCATTATTTCGTCCACAGCCGAATCTTCCAAGATTTCCTGGAGAACATCGAGTTTCCTAATGGAATTAAAAAGTTTTTTCACAATCAAATCCCTTTGATTCAAGGAAATATAGCTATACTTTCCCTCTTCAATAACTTGATTTTCAATTAATTCCATTATCATCTCATCATCAACGCTATCGTATGTATTAAGACCTTCTTTAACTCTGTCTCTAACCTTCTCGATAATCTCATCCATATCATCAGATAAACTCAAGTTTTTCAACTATTACCTCTCCAAATTCCTTACTTAAGAATAAAACAAACTTTTCCTTCTTCATTTGAAAATCCTTATTATCAACGCTTCCAGGAATATAAATCTTATCCAAGATTAAAAATAATTCCAAAAGATTACTACTTAAATTTCCTAGATTTATCAATATTTCATTAGGGGAATATCTCACATCAATTGCCTTAATAATACTTTTAATATCTTCAGCTAAAA
>JAILNN010000018.1 GCA_024691565.1 Lachnospiraceae bacterium
TTGGCATTACAGTTCCTTTGGTGATTATGTATTTTATTGGCATCATAAAGAGAAATGCTTTGCTGTTAATAAATAATTTGTTTTCTTTGCGTAAAAAATAACTCAAAATATGCAAAATAACAAGTATATAAAGATTATAGAGTATATCCTTTGGGTTATGCTTTTAGTATGGGTATTTGTATATTCGTATAATATATATATGGAGATTAAATCTCCAATATTGAATGAATACAGAGAATATGCAAATGTAGATTGTGTTTTGAATTTCTTGAATGGAAGAAACTCTTTCACGCTAGATGCTCCAGAGATATCGTACTTTCCGTATGGACCTTTATTCCCGTGGATATGTTCCCTGGTTTACAGATTGTTACCTTGGAATGCTGATGTGATGGCATATATGCGTGTGATGTCTCATTTATGTACAATTGGGGTTGCGTGTATTGCATTCAAAGAAATTTTAAAAGAATCTAATTCAAAAATATGGGCTTCGATAGGTGCTTGTGTATCGATGATGTCTGCATGTTATTTCGGATATTATTGTACTGCATTCTGTAATGAGCTTGGAGTTCTTTTGATGTGTCTTGCGTTATATTATGCCCGTAGGGTTGATAATGTCAAGCGTGTGTGGGGGCTTGCGTTTTTATCTGTTTTGTGTTTTTTTGCAAAACAGTACTTTCTTGTTGTTCTAGTCCCCGTGTTTATATACTTCTTGTTTAGACAATATAAATTGGCATTGTGGTATTTTGTAAGTTGTACTATACTATTAATCTTGTCAGTTGTAATTGTATGGTTTATATGGCCGTTGTATTTTCAAGAATCATTCACTCATCATGTAAAAGTTTCATCGTTTGTGTTTGAACACATGACAAATCAGTGGAGGTATTTTCATGGTCAGTTTATGATTTTTGTGTGGTGTGCACTGGGATTATTTGCAATAGCTTCGAGAAAGATTATAGAGCGGGAAAAAAACAAAGAGAGAATAGAGTTTAATATTTATGCGGTATCAATTGTTGTATATTCGATTGTATTATTGAAGTTGGGTGGACATATTGGTACTTTTATGACATATTATCACCAGATACTTCTTGTGCCGTTAGTAATCTATGTGTGTTGCTATATTCCAAAGAAGATTGATTCTTTATATATAAAGTATTTATTGTGTTTTTTTCTAATCGTATTGTCAATGTATCGTGCATTTGGATTTACAAAATCTTTTTTGTGGCACGACGAGGCTGATAAATATAAAGAGTATTACAGATTGTCTGGTGATATTGAGAAAAATAAGGACAATATGTTTTTGCTGACTCCATTGTTGGACAGACAGGCTTTGGAACATAATTGGACAATATCGAATATGGGAGAAACTGAATATCTTATCATGCTCCATAGCGATAATGGTATGTTCCGTATTGCTGAAAGAAAAGCGTGTATTGGCGATTCGTTATTGAATGAAGAATGCGGTAAGTTAAGAAATGCGAGTTATAATCTTGTGGTTTCCGATTCAAAGACTGATGAGTATCTGATAGCAGATTCTATAATCTCTCATCGGTATGAAAAATATGATTCGTTGAAATGTAATTCCATTGATACACAAATTTATTTGTGGAAAAGAAAGTAATAACGACGCTTATGGGCAATTGGAAATATCGTATAACTCACATTCCGTATCTCGTCAGACTTTGGTGGTTTCTGAAACCGTTCAGAAAGTCGCATCATTCAACATTCTTGGGGAAGAACGTGCGTGTTTCGCATCCCGAAAATGTTGAGATGGGAGAGAACGTGCAGTTGTGTCGTGATGTTGAATTGTGTGTGTCGGCTTGCAAGCCCGGTTCTTCCGAGCCGCCTATTCTGAAGATTGGCAACAATGTTCGCATTGGCGAGGCTTGCCGGATAGGATGTAGTTTTGAAGTTATTATAGAAGACAACGTTCTTTTTGCACCAAACGTCCATATTTCGGACAGAGACCACAACTATTCAGATATAACAAAACCGATAAACGAGCAACCTATCATTACTAAAGGAACCGTGAGAATTGGCGAGGGCAGTTGGCTTGGCTTAGGTTGTCAGATTTATTCGGGGGTTACAATTGGCAAGCATTGCGTTGTTGGTGGCGGAAGCATTGTTACGCATAGTGTTCCCGATTTCTGCGTGGTTGCAGGAAATCCGGCAAGGATTATAAAAAGATATAACGAAGAAACTTCTGAGTGGGAGAAAGTGTAAGT
>JAILNN010000026.1 GCA_024691565.1 Lachnospiraceae bacterium
AAGCCCTCTCTTCTGAAGCGCCAAAAGGAAAGCAAATTCAAGACCACCAATGAAAATATAAAGTGGGATTCTCAAAATAACCAAATTCAATGGGTAGCCATAATAAACCATAAGTCCAATAGACTTAACAATCATTGAACCTAAGATATGCGCAGCTCCCACTGCAAAAAGAAGCTTTAACCACTGCTTAGCAACTGGTAAAAACTTGTAGACTAAACCACAAGTAGCGCCGATAATAGCTGCTCCCACAGTAATGATTGGGTTAATAGAGTAACCAACTAAAAGGCAACCAACTAAGTCAGCACAAGCGCCAACAACAGCACCATAAATTGGTCCAAGCATAACCGCAGCCATCAAAATTGGAAGGTTCTCAAAACTAATTCTGAAAGCACCTGCAGTAATTGAGGCATATTTACCCAAAACAATACTAAGTGCAATAAAAAGTGCACAAAAAGCAATCTTCTGGGTGTTCGATTTCAATGCCTGTGGTTTAAGAGTGATTTTTTCTTGATTTTCGTTGTTCATAAAAATAACCTCCTTTCCACGCATCATACGGCGGATAAAGAGGTTATTAAAACTATCCATGATTATCAAATTTGCCTTATGAAACGGGATGCAGAACTCGAACCGCAAAAGGAAATAAAACCTTTCTTCGTCCAGTCGACAACTCCCCGTTCGACTGACACTTAACGCTCGGGCTCTTACTTTTCAATTTTTTTACAGCTGAATTGTATCAGAATATGTATAGTAATGCAATATGAAATTTTAGTTTTTATTTTTAAAGCGCCTCGCACCCTAAATTCAGGTGCGCGACACTTAAATATATATTTTTTTAAAACTAACTACTACTCAATTTCAGAAACGAGTTCAAAGTCACCCATTGTAAAACTTGAAACACCCTTCTCTGCATTCGCAATATAGAAGTAATCATTGATATATAAACCACGCTGTCTCATGATATTTGTAAAATCTTCAAACTCAGACACGAAGCTATCTCTGTCATAAGCCAGTTTCTTCTCAAATCCTCTACCCTTGTCATAAGATAACACGAGGTAATCACAATATTCATTGTAATCTCCATCACGATAAATTGCAGTAAGTCCAATAATGTTTTTCTCAGGATCAACAATAATTGAATTCGTATCGCCCCATGAAATGCTGGTAGATTCATATTTATTAAGCACAATCTTGTCAACCTCAGTAACATTTGAAGGGTCACTAACATCAAACATTGAGAACTTAATTCCAAGCACATTAGAATCTTCATCTGTCTCAATTCCGACGCCAAGCATAAGGCCATCGCCATATGGATGCATGTACTCTGAGAATCCAGGAATCTTCAACTTACCAATAATCTTAGGATTTGTAGGGTTTGATAAATCAACTGAGAATAGAGGGTCTGTATTTAGGTATGTAACAAAGTATCCAACATCGCCCATAAATCTTGCAGACTTAACTTCCTCTCCCTTAGCAATATCTGTGATAGTGCCAACAACTTCCATCTTAGAATCCAAAACAAAAACATTAGTAACACTTCGATATTCATTAGAATCCTCAGGCCAGCCATTTGTAACAACCCTAAGATATCCATTATACTCATCTATGCAATAATCATTCAAAATGCTTCCGCTAATTATATTGCTCTCAAGCTCAGTAATTACGCCACCTTCAAGACCATACTTTCTAATATTGGTTCTCATAAAGCTATTTCCATAATACATATAAGCCTCATTACCGCTGTTAGTCATATCCAAATACTCATTCTGAGTAATAATATCACCCTTTTTCTTACCCTGTGTAGCAATATAGAACCATTCATAATCTGTCAAATAGAAACCATTATTGGTAACATAACATGTTCCATCACCACCAAGAATTGCCTTCTTATCAACAAATTCCTCAGTACCAAGATGCAAACCAGTAACAACTGTATAGCAAGATGTTGAAACAGTGTCATCAACGATAACTTCCTCATTCTCAACACAATCTCCATCAACCTTAGGAATATACTTAGAAACTTGCTTACGCTTGCCGTCCTTAGGAATGTAAACATCCTTAACAGAGAAGGTATATAACACATCTCCAATCATCCTAGATGTGCTGTAGTAACCAGCCTGCTTATGCTGCCCTTTAAGGCAAGGATCACTCTTATCTGTAATATCAAACATCTCAATCTTAGTAAGCGAATTAGTTTCATAAGGTGTATAAACATCCTCATAAACCCTGCTAGTATATCCATTACCCTTGTTTCCAATTAAAATCAAATTATTTCCATTGATATACATCTCAATGTTATAATAATCAAGTTTGCAATCAGAAAAATCAGTAGTGCTTATATGAATAGGCTTGCCATCATTAGCCTCATAAATCTTTAATTTACTCTCATTTCCATCACAAACATAGATATACTTTCCATCAGTTTTAACGATATCTCCCTCGTCAACACCTTCAGTTCTAACATTTGTCTCAGAATACTCATCTACACCATTTTCTCCAGCAATAGCAACACTTCCATCACCACCACTATACGAAGCGCTATCTGACTGAGCAAGGTTTGCATCAGCAGAATTACTCTGAATAGAAGCTCCATCTACCGTATCTGCCGAAGTATTAGACTCTGGTGCTACGGCAATCGCTTCATCCTCAGGTATGGCACCAATTGAAGCATCTCCCTTTAAATCAACCCCCCAGCTATCATAACTATTTTCGTACCATCCGGAATTACGACCATATCTTCTAATACTATCATAAGCCTTATAATAGTTCTCAACCTCAGCAGAATAAGGCTTATTTCCATCCATATCTCCGTCAGCTGCTAAACGACTATGCACATAAAATGCAGAACCGCCAATAATCAAGCAAAGGCAGGCAGCAACTGCAACACCCTTTGTACTCTTAACAAAACTTAAAATCTTACCCTTACTATCATCTTTATTATCATCTTTAATCTGCTTAGCAATCTTATCCATCTCACCGCTAGCCTGCTTCTCATTAAGCATCTTCTCGATATTCTCAGGCTTAAGCTTATCAGGAACTTCAACTTCACCCTTAAGTCCCCTTCTAAATTCATAATCTATATTCTTCATAAGAACACCTCATTTCTTATAATCAAATTGTTAACCTGTTAAAAAAAACTATTTCATTTCATGCTATCAAACAGCTAACCTGTAATAAACTTCTGCATCTTCTCAAGTGCACGCTTATATCTAGACCTCACTGTGTTACGATTAATCTTCAGTTCATTCGCAATCTCCTTGCTATCATAACCGCCATAAACAACCATAGTCACAATCAATCTATCCTCTGCAGAAATAGCTTCAAACGCCTTTTCCAACAGCTGTTGGTTAACAACCACATCCTCTGTCGAAGCTCCCTCACTCTGAATATCATTAAACTCCTCAACCGGTTCACTCTCAACATTCGCCCTGTTTTTCATATATTCAGCGATCTGCTTCTTACACTTATTCGACAAAATCTTAAAAATCCAACCACGAAACGCCGTCTCGTCACGAAGCTTCTTAATTCCAACATA
>JAILNN010000080.1 GCA_024691565.1 Lachnospiraceae bacterium
ATCATATTCAAATTCTCTGCCCTTACTCATTAAATATGCATATATTGCAGAGTATCTTGCATCTTGATTCATCATTGTTTTTGATTGTTGAACTAAACCATCACATACTCCTTCCCAATTCCCACTTAAATTCAAATCATTTGTTGCAATCATAGAAAATAGAAATGGAAAATTCTCAGAATCACTATCATATACTTTTTCATCATCATTAATTTGACAAGTAATATGTTCTACTTCCAAACCTTTGTGATTAAGCAATGCATACATTAAATGTATTTTAATAAGAGCATCCTTTACTGGTGATATTTTAAAATTAATAAAATCATCAAAACTCTTCTTGGTATTCATTTCAAATGAAACTTGTCCAAATTTTTTACCTATTACAATTTTAATATTCCTTACAACACCATAATTATAAGTCGCTTCTTTTATTATATTTCTACTACTCTGGTTAATTGTTAAACAATACCTATATTTCATAGCAATATTTCCCTTCAAAATTATACTTATTTTATTTATTATCTATTCAAACACCTCAAACCAGCTCGATACCGCTGACGCGGTAATGTCGCATAAAATGCGGCAAATGAGATTGGAAAGTTCCAAATGGAACTTCCGCTCTCTTATAAGATTTAAGATTCAAGATGCAACCATAAAGCGGGGCGAATACCAACATCATCCAAAAACACAAGACGGCCACTATCATAGACGAGGCCCGAATCATGCACATACGAAGCATAATTCTGACCGTTGCCCGGCGTGCGCAGCCAAAAAGAACCACCAGACTTTTTGGCATAATTAGTTGGTTCTGCACCCCTGTCATTATCATCCTTGAAATACGTATTAGCTTCATCCAAACTTAAGCAAAAAACTCTGTCTTTGGTTGGAGGTCCACCTTTAGTACCATATTTGCTATTATTAGGATTCTCTAATGTCGTCTCTTCAATCATTTTAATGATGTCATCCTCAAATGTATTGTTAATAAATTCATTATTCAAATATTTTCTTAATGTACATTTACTCCATGTTATTCTCTTGTCCTCATCATTATACGGAATAACATCTATAATCTTATCAGTTATAACAAGAATATCGTTATCTTTCTTATCTAAAACTCTCCAACTCAGAAGTTCTTTACCATTATCCCCATTATTATCTTGCTCATAAAATCCAAATCCAATACAATCTCCTACCTCATAATTTTTTTCAAATTCCTTATCCTGAATTTGTATAAGCATTTCTTCACTATTATTAAAATCCCCAAGATTTTTAAATGCATTATATGCTTCTTCCGTTTTTCCATCCTCCGCAAGAATACCTGCATCACAATAATCTATGTACTTATCACTCTCCTTATAATTATTTAATTTGGTAAATATAACTTTTGCCTGCTTATAGTTATTCTTCTCAACTAATTCTATTGCCTTATTATAATTTACACTAGGAATAATTACCGTTATTAATAACACCAAAGCTGCAACCACTACAGTGCTTGCTATAGATACAACAATTATCTTCTTCTTTCTCTTTCTAGCCTTCTCTTCCTCTTCTTGTATTCTCTTTTTCTTCTGAATCTCATTTAATCTATCAATCTCAGCCTGACACTTATTTACATAATCCGCACTATCTTTATAAGCGTTTAAATTAGTAAAACTAGATTTTGCACTTTCATATAAAGTTATATTTGTCATGGCTTTGACAGCTTCTTCATATTCAGCTAACGCATAATTATACTCTTTATCAGCTTTAGCAATAGTCTCCTCGTTTTTTCTTTTTACGCCCTTATCAACAGACTCAATAAACTTTTCATACTCTTCTTTTTTCTGCTTAATGCTCTGCTCATCTTTTCTCTGTTCTTCTGCAATTCTCTCATCATGGAATTTTTCAACTTCTAAAAGGAGACTATCCAATTTTGTTTTGTATTCACCCTTTGCAAACTGGGTTGTTCTAGATAACATCTTATTTGCTTTTAGCTCATTTATTTGCTGTACCTTCTGATTCTTTCTACACTTCAAAGCTGACGAATAGGTGCGATCAAAATCATATTTTTTAACAATTATCTTTTTATCCCAAAAGCCTGGCACCTCATTTTCTTCTGCCATTTGATTTATGTGTGCTGTTGCAGCATCACATGCATATAAATTCTCTTCCTTCTTTTCAATATATTTATTCTTTAAAACCTTTAAAACTGCATCAGTATTTGGACTTTTATTCTCAACAAGGAATTTACCAAAATATGCCTCTGCACACTCTGGATTTTGATTTAAGACCTCTTCGAAAAGTTCATCTGCCTTTGAAAAATCTCCGTCTTCTAAAACTAAATATGCACGCTTTAAAAGTGCATCTGTATTTGCACCATATCCTGTTACCTGCTGAGCAGCCATCTGAGGTTGCGCCGAAGCCTCCTCCTTAACAATAACCTTCTTTATTCCACGAACAAGGTCATTTATAAAACCGATTTTACTCATATCCTGAGCCTGAAGATGAGCAAATTCCTCAGGTAATTCATATGCATCCATATCTCTATAACATGGAATTAAAACTCTTGCACGATCCTTCTTCATAATTTTCAAGAAACGAGACCACTCATTCTTTACCCAAACAGCATTAAAATATTCAGGTTTGGTGCCGATTGCAAGCATAACCTTAGCAGAATTAAGTGCTGAGAAAATATATGGCTCATACTCCTGTCCAAGCTTATCTTCAAGAGTTATTGCAGCATAAAACACCTTAAATCCTTCTTGCGTCAATTGATAATATATGTCATTTGCAATTACACTATCCTGTGTACGATTTCCAGAATCATCTGTTTCTTTATAGCAAATAAACACATCGTAAGGAGCTTCTTTCTGAGCAAGTGTTAGGATGCCCTTCTGAATCTCATCAATTGCCTTTGCCTCAGCCTCATATACCGATTTCTGCTGTAAATCAGCATATTGAATAGCCATTTTATAATCATCATCGGCTGTAACTGCATCATAAGAAGCCCTGTGACAGGTTGGCACACGCTTATATGTCACAGGGTCCTCAACATATTCAATTCCATATTTACAAAGAATCAATCCCCAATATGCTTCAGCCTCGGTTCCACTCGCCTGCAAAATCTTCTCATATATATCAGCTGCCTTATCAAATTCAGCCTTCATACGAAGTAAATTTGCACGATTAAATAATCCTTGTAAGTTCTCATCCATTATTTTAGGAAGGGTCTGACTAGTTCCACAATAATCACAAGTTCCAAGTGACTCTCCAGGATTAAACTGCAATTCCCCTCCACACATTTTACATTTAAAAATTGCCATAATTTTTACTCCCTTTCAATTAGATATATTATTAGAAATTTATGTACGAAAACACATAATTTTAATAAAATATACCACCCACAAAAAAAGTTGTCAACACGCTATACATCGGCGTTTCAGGGCTATTTCAACTCCAAATGATTACTTAAATTTTTACGAAAATACCCTAAAAATAGCATTCCAAAACATCACAACTTTTTTTGATTAAAAATTATGACTCATTCACCGTCATTCAATTGTTAAAATTAACATTCTAAATGTCAATTTTAACCACGGAATAATTCAAATTTTTTACCTCATTCTCCAGGATCATTTGCATGATATGCCACAAGAACTGTAGCAGAATCCTTTAATTCTGCAATCTGTCCAAGAATTGTATCAACCCTTTCTCCAGATAAAACCCCTGAAACTTGGTTTCTAGAAGCATTACCCGTAAGTTGTGCTGGAATTGCATCAAATAAATCAGAAATCCTTCCCGTAGAGTCAATAAAAATAGCAAAAAAAATTCGCTAAAAAAAGAACAGGGAACAAATTCCCTGCCCTTTTGTAAAAAATATAAGATAGGTAAATTATGACTGACTATTTCCCTTGCTACCAAAACAACATTGCGCAAAATTCACTGCTGCATTTTGCCAAACATCTC
>JAILNN010000082.1 GCA_024691565.1 Lachnospiraceae bacterium
AATCTTCTAGCAAACCACTTAAACGAGAATAATGAAAACGAGAAAAACCTCTGCGTCGTAGGTGATGACGACCAGTCAATCTATAAATTCAGGGGTGCAGACATAACAAATATTCTTAATTTTGAAGAACATTACCCTAACACAAAGGTTATAAAACTTGAGCAAAACTACCGTTCCACTGCAAACATCCTAGATGCAGCAAATGCGGTAATTAAAAACAATAACGGAAGAAAACCAAAGGCACTCTGGACAGATAAGGGAGAAGGAGAACCTATTTACTATAAACTCTTTGAAAGCGATTTAAATGAATCCTTCGGAGTTGTTGATTCAATAATGTCAGCAGTCGATAATGGATATGCTAATTACAATGACTTCGCAGTTCTCTATAGGACTAATGCCCAGTCACGAAGCCTTGAAGAAGCAATGATTCGCCAAAACATCCCATATAGGATTGTCGGAGGAATCAACTTCTACCAAAGAAGGGAAATTAAAGATATCCTTGCATACCTTAGAATCATCGATAATTCCACAGATTCAGTAAGTATCAATAGGATTATCAATGTTCCAAAAAGAGGAATTGGTACTGCATCAATTGAAAAGATAACAAATTACTCCTTTGAAAATGGAATCACCTTCTTTGATTCCCTACATGAAGTAGATAATATCAATGGAATATCACGTGCAAAAGCCAAATTAAAGGACTTTACACAATTAATAGATGATTATAATGAGATGGTATATGAAAAAGGTATCTCAATCGTTGAACTAATCGATACCATAATCGAAACAAGCGAATATGACACCTATCTTTATGATGAGGACCCTGAAAAATATGATGATAGGATGGAAAATATCAACGAATTAAAGTCAAAAGCCAAAAGCTATGAAGACGAAAATGGCGAAGATGCTTCCCTATCCGGATTCCTTGCAGATGTCTCACTTATAGCAGACATTGATACAACAGATGAGACAATCGATAATGTATTATTAATGACATTACATAGCGCTAAGGGACTAGAATTCCCATATGTCTTTATTGTAGGAATGGAGGATAATCTCTTCCCATCATATGGTGCTCTAAATAGTCTTGACTACAACGAAAGCATAGAAGCTATCGAAGAAGAAAGGCGACTCGCCTATGTAGGTATAACAAGAGCCATGACGAAGCTCGCACTCTCCGGTGCAATTTCAAGGTTTAGAAATGGTAACTATGAACATAATGAACCATCAATGTTCTACCGCGAAATCCCAGACCATCTTATAAATACCTTCTCGCAAAGATTAATGCCATTTGGAGATGATGTTGGAAAAAGAGTAATTCACAAGGCTCCAGGACAGTTTTCATCAATTTCTACAAAGGAGTCAGATAACAAGATATTTACCTTCACAAGAGCGGGCGCAACCCAAAAGCAAACAAGACGCCCTAAAATAGGTGCACTTGAGAGCCTAGCCTTCTCATCATCAAAAACCACTAGTCTTCCACAACAAAACTTTGATGTTGGAGACCGCGTAAAACATAAGAAATTCGGTGATGGAACTATAACCGATGTCACACCAAAAGGAAACGATAAAGTAATAAGTGTATCCTTTGATGATGGCAAGAATTTAAAGCTAATTGCCTCATTTTCAAAACTCGAAAAAATATAATATAGTTTTGACACGCAAAAAAGGTTATGTTATAATCTTTCTTAACAAAAACGGGTTGAAGCTCGGGAAATTACGGAGGGATTAAACATGAATATTAAGAATATGATCACAAATGCTGAACTTTATGAAAAAGTCAACAGATTGATTAAAAAAGAAGAGGAAGAAGAGAAAAAGAAAAATAAAGTTGTCTTTGTTCTCGCAATCGTAGGTGCTGTTTGTGCAGTTGCTGGAATTGCAGTTTTAGTATTCAAGCTTATGAATAAGCCTGAGGAAGAAGAATTCGATGATTTCGATTTCTTTGATAATGACATTGATGACGATTTTATTGAGTTTGGCGAAGAAGAAAACGAAAAGGATGATTAATTATGAAACTTTGGGGCGGACGTTTTACTAAAGAAACCAATCAATTGGTTCACAACTTTAATGAATCTCTGTCCTTTGACAATAAGTTCTATAAAGAAGATATTAAAGGCAGTCTTGCGCATGTTAAGATGCTCTCTAAGCAGGGCATTATTTCTGAGGAAGACTGCTCTTCTATTGTCAAGGGATTACATTCAATCTTAGAGGATTTAAATTCAGGAAAGCTTGATTTTGACCCTCAATATGAAGATATTCACAGCTTTGTCGAAGGTGTTCTAACAGAAAGAATCGGCGATGCAGGAAAAAGATTACATACTGGAAGAAGCCGTAATGATCAGGTAGCACTTGATATGAAGCTCTACACAAGAACTGAAATTCTTGAAACAAGATCTCTTATCATTGATCTTTTGAATACTATTTTCAAGACCATGGAAGAAAATGTGCATACAATAATGCCTGGCTTTACTCATTTACAGAAGGCTCAACCTCTCACACTAGCTCATCATTTAGGAGCTTATTTTGAAATGTTTAAAAGAGACCTTGGCCGCTTAGAGGATTGCTATTCAAGAATGAACTACTGTCCTCTTGGTTCTGGTGCACTCGCAGGAACAACCTATCCACTCGATAGAGACTTTACTGCAGAGCAGCTTGGCTTCTTTGGACCAACTCTTAACAGCATGGACTCTGTATCAGACAGAGACTATCTAATAGAGTTCTTATCAGACCTTTCTTTGATAATGGTTCACTTAAGCCGTTTCAACGAAGAGATAATAATTTGGAATACAAACGAATATAGATTTGTTGAAATTGATGATTCCTATTCTACTGGCTCAAGCATAATGCCACAGAAAAAGAATCCAGATATCGCAGAGCTTATCCGCGGAAAGACAGGACGTGTTTATGGACATCTCATGTCACTTCTCACAACAATGAAAGGTCTTCCACTTGCTTATAATAAAGATATGCAGGAAGACAAAGAACCAGCCTTTGATGCAATTGACACTGTAAAAGGCTGTATCCTTCTTTTCACAGGGATGCTTAATACAATCAAGTTCAATACAGAAAGAATGAGAGAAAGCGCAGAAGGCGGCTTTACAAACGCTACTGATGCTGCTGACTATCTCGTTAATAATGGCGTAGCCTTCAGAGATGCCCATGGAATAATCGGTGCTCTTGTACTTAAATGTATTGAATTAAACACATCACTTGATAAACTCCCACTCGAGGAATATCAAAAGATATCGCCAGTATTTAAGGAAGATATCTATGACGCAATTTCAATGGAAACCTGTGTAAGTAAGAGAAACACTATCGGCGCTCCAGGTTACGATGCAATGGAAAAGGTTATGAAGATAAATAAAGAATTCTTAGATAATATTCCAGATGCACCAAAGAACTAGATTTAAAATCATAAGATAATAATAAAATCATAATAAAGTAGGTCGGTTAAAACCGACCTACTTTTTTTTTAAGGAAATATATAAAAATAAAAAACAAGTTTTCTTTATATCCTAGAAATTAAAACTATAGACCAATTAAATTATAGACCTAAGATTCCTTCAACAGTCTTCTGCATATCTGCAGTCTCACAAACAGTATTATGAAGAACTGGCGCTTCTAAAAGTCCATCAACAGCCTTAGGAATTGTAATTCCAGCAACCTTATTTAACTCATCAATAAGCTTAAAATCATCTACACCTACATACTTAGGATCAATTGCACCCATAACAGCTGTAGCAAACTTATATGGACTTGCAGTAGATGCAATAACAGTAACTGTATCATCTCCTGTCTTAGCCTTATAATCATGATAAACCGCAGAAGCAACTGCTGTATGAGTATCCATAACATATTTCTCATTCTCATAAACATCATGGATTTCCTTAGCAACTCTCTCTTCATTAGACCATCCACCGATGAAATCAGCAAGTCCTGCCTTCATCTCAGGCTTTAATTCATATTTTCCATTAGCCTTAAGACTATTCATCATATCAGCAGTAACGCTTGAATCCTCTCCAGTAAGAAGATAGATTAATCTCTCAAGGTTACTTGAAATCAAGATATCCATAGAAGGTGAAGTTGTAAGAATGAAGTCTCTCATTCTATCGTAAATACCAGTCTCAAAGAAATCAAAGAGAACCTTGTTTTCATTTGAAGCACAAATAAGCTTATTAACAGGAACTCCAAGTTGCTTAGCATAGAAGGCAGCAAGAATATTACCAAAGTTACCAGTAGGAACAACAAAGTTTACCTTGTCACCATCCTGAATTCTACCCTCTTTAATAAGTCTTGAATAAGCAAAAACATAGTAAACAACCTGAGGAACAAGCCTTCCGATGTTAATTGAATTTGCTGATGAGAACTGAATTCCCTTAGAAAGAAGTCTTTCTTCAAGATCCTTATTATTAAACATCTCCTTAACGCCTGTCTGAGCGTCATCAAAGTTTCCTGTAATTCCAACAACATGGGTGTTAGCACCTGTCTGAGAAAGCATCTGCTTCTCCTGAACACGTGAAACTCCTCCCTTAGGATAGAAAACGATAATCTCTGTACCTGGAACATCAGCAAAACCTGCCATAGCAGCCTTACCAGTATCACCTGATGTTGCTGTAAGAATAACAATCTTATTCTGAATATTATTCTTCTTTGCTGAAGTTGTAAGTAAATGTGGCAAAATTGAAAGAGCCATATCCTTAAATGCAATTGTAGCTCCATGATAAAGCTCGAGATAATTAACATCTCCTACATTAACAAGCTCACAAATGTTTTCAGTATCAAACTTAGAATCATAAGCATTCTCGATACAATTCTTTAATTCTTCCTCTGTAAAATCATTCAAGAAGAGCTTCATAACTTCATAAGCAGTCTCCTTATAAGACATCTTAGAAATATCTGTTAAAGATAACTGAAGCTTAGGAAATTCACTAGGAACGAATAATCCACCATCATCAGAAAGACCTTTAAGAATAGCCTGTGATGCACTTACTTGATTTTCACTGTTTCTGGTACTTTTGTAAAATAAACTCATTTTCTTTCTCTCCAATGTAACTTAAAAATTTAAATTTATATATAAGCCTTTCAATAAATATCAAAAAGCCTATTCTTTTTTTAGATAATTATATGGAACAAAGTATTTTATAACATAGCTTTGTTCAATCTTTTTCGGTCCGAAGCCATTTTTAACAAGACTCTCCTTCGGAACATAATTAAATACAACCGATCCAATTGCCATAGCAAGAATAAATACCCATAAAAATCCAAGCATAGCTCCAAAAATTCGATTAACAAGGCTCACAACTGGCACTTTATCAATAAGTCTAAGCAAATGAATTATAACAATACCAAGAATATTGATAACAATAATCACCGCAATAAAAACCAAGACATAACCAAATTTTTCACACAAGCTTCTAGCAAGCTTCTCCGTAAGAACCTGACCTGATCCATAAGCCTTAGAACCAATAGCCTTAGAAACACTCTTATAAAAGAACTTCATTCCAACGGTCTTACCAAATAATTCTCCCGCCTTAACAGCCGCAAAATAAGAAAGCAAGGCAATAAGAATTCTCATAACTGTAACAAGAAATCCCTTAAAATAACCTTCAACGACAAAAAACAGGAAAAAACAAGCTAAAACAATATCCGCAATTAAAACCGGTGTAAAACTCATTATTTCAAAACGTCCTGCATATCATAAAGTCCTGCAGGTTTTCCCTTCAAAAACTTAGCTGCAGCAATCGAACCCTTTCCAAAAACAGCCTTAGAATAAGCTGTATGCTTAAAGGTAATCACTTCATCGGTTCCTGCAAAAATAACCTCATGTTCACCTACAAT
>JAILNN010000085.1 GCA_024691565.1 Lachnospiraceae bacterium
TGATGATAAACATGCAGCTCTTGTTGGTAAGGTTCAGGCGCAGGGAATCATGGTTGATGGACTTGGTGTTGGTGATGTTGGAAATATCGTTCTTAGAGATAGACAGCATCTTTCTGAGAATGGTCTTATCATCATTGTTATCACTCTTGAGAAGTATACAAACAGAGTTCTTGCAGGACCTGATATCGTTTCTAGAGGATTTGTTTATGTTCGTGAGTCTGAGTACCTTATGGATGAATCTAAGGGTGTTGTTTATGCAGCGCTTGAGAGATGTCTTGATAATAATGTGACTGACTGGTCGAGAATTAAGACAGAAATTAAGGATTCTCTTAGCGATTTCCTTTGGAAGAAGATGAGAAGAAATCCTATGATTCTCCCAATTATCATGGAAGTAGACAGCTAATTCTCGGATTAGAAGCGAAATTGTTAGGAGGATGATTATATGGATGACACAGATAACCTTATGGAGGCACTTATTAAGGAATTGAAGAAGAGTCCGGAATATAATCAATATATTTCAAACTTAAACGAGATTAAGAATAATCCAGAACTTTTCAATAGAATTTCGGATTTTAAAACACGAAGTCTTGAAATTCAATTGAGAGACAACATTGATTTTATTGCTGAAAACAATCGTCTTCAGGATGAATATGTGGACATGCTTTCTAATGAAATTGTCACAGAGTTTTTGACGGCAGAGAGAATTTATGTTGCTAAGGTTAGAGCTCTTAGAGATAAGCTTATTTCTGGAGCTGGTATCGAACTAAAGTTTATAGGAGATTGATTTATGGAAGTAGACGGCAGGTTGATAGACTATATCGACTACCTGTCCTGGGAACTTCCGGAATACTTGAGAGATATATACGAAAATGCCATGACTGCGAAGGTTCCTGTTATTAGGAAACCGGCGCAGTCATTTTTAAAGGTTTTATTATCCATGCAGAGGCCTAAGAATATCTTGGAAATTGGGACTGCTGTTGGCTTTTCGTCTATGTTTATGAGTGAATTTATTGATAGTGATTCTAAGATTACTACGATTGAACTTATTCCGGAAAGAATCAAGACAGCTAGAGAGAATTTTGAAAAATTTGGGAAGACTGGGCAGATTACCCTGTTGGAGGGGGATGCTGGGGAGTACCTTAAGAAGTTTTCTGAGGATGAGAATTTTAAGGTGGATTTCGTTTTTATGGATGCTGCTCAGGCTCAATATATTTATTATCTTCCGTTTATTAGAAAAATAATGGTTGACGGCGGAGTACTTTTAACCGATAATGTCTTGCACGACGGCGATATTATCGAGTCGAGATATAGTGTTAATAGGCGTGACCGTACGGTTCACACCAGGATGAGAGAGTTTTTGCAGGAAATCACGCATTCTGAGGGGTTGAAGACTTCGATTCTTCCGATTGGAGATGGAATGAGTGTTACCTGTTTTAGGAAGTAAAGAGAGGAATTATTGATTATGGGAAACGAGAATTTGGTTTCGAAAAATAAAAAGCCTGAGCTTCTTGTGCCAGCGGGTAGTTTAGAGGTTTTGAAGGTGGCTGTGCTTTATGGAGCGGATGCGGTTTATATTGGCGGAGATATGTATGGACTTCGTGCGAGAGCTAAGAATTTTTCTTTGGAGGACATGAAGGAAGGTATTGCTTTTGCGCATAAACATGGTGCACGTGTGCATGTTACAGCTAATATCACAGCACATAATGGTGACTTGGAGGGTATTAAAAAGTACTTTAAGGAACTTAAGGATTTTGGTGAGGATAGACCGGATGCGCTTATTATTTCGGATCCTGGTGTGTTTAGTCTTGCGAGAGAGATTTGTCCTGAAATCGATATCCATATAAGTACTCAGGCAAACAATGTTAATTACCAGACTTATTTATTCTGGCAGCAGATGGGCGCTAAGAGAGTTGTTTCTGCGAGAGAGCTTTCTCTTGCTGAAATTAAGGGGATTAGAGAGCATATTCCTGAGGATTTTGAGATTGAATCATTTATTCATGGTGCGATGTGTATTTCACATTCTGGTCGTTGCCTTTTGAGTAACTACTTTACTGGCAGGGATGCAAACAGAGGTGCTTGCACTCATCCTTGTCGTTGGAAGTATTACATTATGGAGGAGAAGCGCCCTGGCGAGTATCTTCCTGTTGAGGAAAATGAGAGAGGCACATATATATTTAATTCTAAGGATTTATGCATGATTGAGCATATTCCTGAGCTTGTTGATGCTGGAATTAACAGTTTTAAGATTGAGGGTAGGATGAAGACGGCGCTTTATGTTGCGCTTGTTGCGAGAACATATAGAATGGCTATTGATGACTATTTTGAGGATCCTGCAAAGTATGAGAGTAAGAAGAGCTACTATATGGATGAAATCGCTAAGTGTACTTTTAGACAGTATACTACTGGTTTTTATTTTGGACCTACTACTCATGAATCTCAGATTTATGATAATAATACATATGTTACGAACTATGTATTTTTGGGAATTATTACAGAGGTTGATGAAGATGGATTCTCTTGGTTTGAACAGAAAAATAAGTTTTCTGTGGGGGATGAAATTGAAATCATGAAGCAAAATGGGGAGAATTTGACAGCGAAGGTGCTTGAAATGGTTGATGACGAGAAGCATCCGATTGAGAATTGTCCGCATGCCAGCTGTATGGTTGGGATTAAACTTGATGTTCCGACTGAGGAGTATAATTTGATGAGAAAGGTTAATCCTGATAATTAGAATTGGGCGTATTCGTATAAGTTATACTTGTAAGGTTGGAAAAACTTTGATATAATGTCTACCATATTTTTTCAATTCGGCCATTGGGTGATTTGATTAAATATGTGTAACTTTTAAATTTTTTTATATCGCAGACAATTGCGTGGAAAGAGGTTTGTTATGGCAAAAAAAGGTAATTTACTTTCGTTCCGTCCTGACATTAAGGTTTTGGACGCGACAATTCGTGACGGTGGTCTTGTTAATAATTTTGATTTTAGCGATGAGTTTGTTAAAGAACTTTATAAAACTAACATCAAAGCTGGTGTTGAGTATATGGAGTTTGGTTATCGCGCTGACAAAGACATCTTTAACGAAGAGGAATTTGGAAAGTGGAAATTTGCTACTGATGACGACATCTACAAGATTGTTGGTGACAGCGATATGGTTAAGACAGCAATTATGGCTGATGTTGGACGTTGTAACTACAAGAGAGATATTCATCCAAAGAATGAGTCTCCAGTTGATTTGATTAGAGTTGCTGCTTACATTCATCAGATTCCTGCTGCAATAGAGATGATTGAAGATTTCTTCAATAAGGGATATGAGACAACATGTAATATTATGGCAGTTTCAACTGCTCAGCTTGCTGATATTAAGGCTGCTCTTGAAATGCTTGGTCAGTCTCCTGTTAACGGAATTTATATCGTTGATAGCTATGGTTCAATGTATCCTGAGCAGATTTCACCATTGACAGAGACTTATGTTGAGGTTGCTGAGAAGTATGGTAAGTACATTGGTATGCATGCACATAATAATCAGCAGCTTGCATTTGCTAATACAATTGAGTCTTGTGCACATGGTGCTTCTTACTTAGATGGAACATATGCAGGAATGGGACGTGGAGCTGGAAATTGTAGTATTGAGCTTCTTCTTAGCTTCCTTAAGAACCCTAAATATAACATTTATCCTGTTCTTAAGTTCCTTGAGGACTATATGGTTCCTCTTCAGAAGAATCCTGATGTTCAGTGGGGATACAATGTTCCTTACATGATCACAGGACATTTGAATCAGCATCCTCGTACAGCAATCGCTGCTACAAAGGATAATAGAACAGATTATACTAATTTTTATAATGAGCTTATGGATAGAGATTAATATAGCGTTTTAGTTTGTAATTAATGGCGGCTGAAGACAATTATTTTATTGACTTTAGGGCGTAATTATGCTATATTCATTCTGTTGTTGTTTTAAAAATGAACGGCACAAATTTTTAATTTTTTACTCTATAGGAGGCAGTACAATGAAGGGTACAGTTAAATGGTTTAATGCAAAAAAAGGTTATGGTTTCATTTCAGACGAGACAGGAAATGACGTATTCGTTCATTTCTCAGCACTTCAGATGGATGGTTTCAAGGTTCTTGATGAGAACGATACTGTTGAGTTTGATGTTGTTGAAGGTGAAAAGGGACCTCAGGCAGCTAACGTTGTTAAGGTTGGCTAATTAAACCACAGCAAGTTATAATCATTGCATGAATCGTTTTTTTATGATAAAGATAATTGGTTTTTATGATAAAGGTAAGATATATTGCTAATGAAATGTAACACTACTGAGCCCGGTGCTTAAACTGCACCGGGCTTTTTTCACAAATTTAGAAATATTCATTTTTTTTGATATAATGTTTTTTGATATAATATAGACAGGAGATTTTTTATGCAGTGGGTTGAATATACTATTAAGACAGTTGTTTCGGAGATAGATAAGATTTCATTTATTTTGTCGGAAAATGGATTTGATTCATTTGAGATTAAGGATGATTTGGGAATTAGTCCTGAGGATGAGAAGAGGATGTTTACGGATATCCCGGGAGATGTTTCTCATAGCGAGGATGTTGAATTTGTAGTATATTCAACTGAGGAGGAAACTGAGAATAAGTTTAGTACGGGTTCTTCTTTGAGAGATGATGATTTGCTTGAAACCTTCCATAAAACAAGTATTGAGGAGACTATGAAGCTTTTGGAGAATGCGCTTTTGGAGGCTTATTCTGACGATGCTTCAAAAAGGCCTTCTCTTTCGTTTAAGGTTAGAGATGATAGTGAGTGGAAGGATAAATATAAAGAGAGTTTTAAGGCTTTTAGGGTTACTGATGATATTGTAATTAAGCCTATGTGGGAGGAGCGTCCGGACTTTGCCAGGGACGATGATATCGTTGTTACAATTAATCCGGGAGCGGGATTTGGAACTGGAATGCATGATACAACTAAGCTTTGTCTTACAGCACTTGATTCTTGCATGAAGAGTGGCGATACAGTTTTGGATATTGGCTGTGGTAGCGGAATCCTTGGAATCACAGCTCTTCTTAAGGGTGCAGGCTACGGTGTTTTAATGGATATTGATGAGCTTGCTATTGATAATGTTACTGAAGATATGGAGCTTAATGATATTAAGGCTGGAACATACCACGCGTTTAGAGCGGATATTCTTTCTGAAACTGAGAGAGTTAGAGATGAGCTTAAAAAGGTGGGTGTTCAAAAGTTTGATGTTGTTCTTGCAAATATTCTTGCTGATGTTATTGTTTTACTTTGTGATGTTGTTCGTGATTTTATTAAACCGGGTGGTTATTTTATCACTTCTGGAATTTTGATTGAGAAGGCTGATGAAGTTAGGGAAGCGCTTCTTAAAAATGGATTTGAAATTGTGAAGCAGACAGAAAGTGGAGAATGGACTTCGTTTTTATGTAAGGAGAATTAACAATGGGTACTCATTCAAAAAAATGGACATATAAAAACGTTCCCTTTGATTACTCTATCTTAACTAAAAGATATGGAATTTCTGAAGTGTTTGCGAGAGTCCTTGTTAATAGAGGATTCAGTAATCTTTCGGAAATAGATGATTATTTGGATTATTCTAAGGTGAAACTTAAGGATGCTGCGCTTATGAAGGATTTAGAGCCTGCTGTTAAGTTTTTAAAATCTAGACCTGGTGCCAAAATCATGGTTGTTGGTGATTATGATGTTGATGGTGTTATGTCTACTTACATCTTAGTTAGAGGATTGAGAGAACTTGGATATCAGGTCGAGTTTAGAATTCCTGAGAGAGCTAAGGATGGCTATGGAATCAGGGATTATATGGCTGATGAAGCTAAGGAAAAGAACTGTGATATTTTGATGACCTGCGATAATGGAATTTCTGCTTTTCAGGCGATTGAGCATGCTAAGGAAATTGGACTTCCTGTTATTTTAACGGACCACCATGAGGTGCCGCTTAAGGACGGTGTTGAAGTTATTCCACCTGCAGATTTTTGTATTGATCCAAAGCAGAGTGATTGTAAATATCCTTTTAAGGATATGTGTGGAGCGGGAATTACATATAGATTTATTCAACATATGGTTAAAGGGGAGAAGGGATATAATTCTCTTTTGGTTCAGCTTATGATTCCGGCAGCGATTGCTACGGTTTGTGATGTTGTGCCGCTTGTTGGGGAGAATCGTATTATTACTTCTTTTGGTCTTAAGTTTATTAATAAGAATTGCGATATTCTTGGATTAAATAAGTTAATCATGCTTTGTGATTTTAAGAGAGATATTGGAAGCTATGATTTTGGATTTAGACTTGGTCCTTGCATCAATGCATCTGGAAGACTTGAGAGTGCGAAGCTTTCTGAGGAGCTTATGCTTAGTGAGAGTTCTTCGGAAGCTGAGGAAATTGCGGCTAAGTTAGTTGAATTAAATGACTTTAGAAAAGATATTACTCAGGCGGGTGTGGATGCTGCAGTTAAGTATATTGAGGACAATAATTTAACTGATAAAAAGGTGTTTTTAATTTATCTTCCTGAAGTTAGTGAGGCGGTTGCCGGTATTGTTGCTGGAAGAATTAGGGAGATGTTCTATAGACCAGTTTTCATTGCTGTTGATGCAGCGATTGGTGAAGAAGGTAAGGTTAAGGGGTCTGGACGAAGTATTCCTGGTTATCACATGCAGAAGGAGTTAAATAACATTGCTGATCTTTTAATTGAATTTGGTGGACATGCTCTTGCTGCTGGATTTGCTTTTAGAAAAGAGAAGCTTGAGGAAATTGATAAGGCTCTTCAGGATAATTGTGTTTTAACAGATGAGGATTTGGTTGAGAAGATTGTCTTTGATGCTGAAATTCCTCTTGCAGATATGACTAAACAGGTTGTGGATGAAATTGCTCTTATGGAGCCTTTTGGACAGAAGAATGACCCTCCTAAATTTGCGAAGAGAAATATTTTATTTAAAAATGTTTTCCTTTGTGGAAGAGAAAATCAAGTTGGAAGATTTGTGATCTATGATGAGGATAAAAAATACAGCGCAGTAGATTTTAATGTTGAGGTTGGAATTAAAAATTCTATTGTTACAAAGTATGATTTAGAAACCTGGGAAAACCTGCAAAAACCTGATTTTGAAGGGGTTTTCATGGATATACTTTATGTACCTATGTTTAATGACTATAATAATACGGTTCAATTTAAAGTGATTGACGCAAGGTAAATATGAGTGTATAATAACAATTCAGGCATGTCTAAAATTTTGGTTTGGCATGCGCTGATTGCTGTGTTATGGTGTATTATTAGTAAGAAAGAGGTTTAAAAGAAATGGTTAGTAGTGATATCGGAATTGATTTGGGAACAGCAAATGTACTCGTTTATATAAAAGATAAGGGTGTCGTTTTGAGAGAACCTTCAGTAGTTGCTTTCGATAGAGATACCAATAAAATTAAGGCTATTGGAGATGATGCAAGACTTATGCTTGGTCGTACTCCTGGAAATATTGTTGCAGTTAGACCTTTGAGACAGGGTGTTATTTCAGACTATACTGTAACTGAAAAGATGATGAGATATTTCATCCAGAAGGCCTGTGGAAAGAATAGATTTAGAAAACCTAGAATTAGCGTTTGTATTCCTAGTGCTGCTACTGAGGTTGAGAAGATGGCTGTTGAGCAGGCTACTTATGAAGCTGGTGCTAGAGAGGTTGCGATTATCGAGGAACCTGTTGCTGCTGCAATTGGTGCTGGAATCGATATTTCTAAGCCTTGTGGAAATATGATTGTTGATATCGGTGGTGGTACAACTGACGTTGCAGTTATCTCTCTTGGAGGAACTGTTGTCAGCACTTCGATTAAGATTGCTGGTGATGATTTTGATGATGCAATCGTTAGATATATGAGAAAGAATCATAATCTTCTTATCGGTGAAAGAACTGCTGAGGAAATTAAGATTAAGATTGGTTCTGCTTACAAGCGTCCTGAGGTTGTTACTCTTTCAGTTAGAGGTAGAAACCTTGTTACAGGTCTTCCTAAGACTATTGAGATTACTTCAGATGAAACTCTTGATGCTTTGAGTGAGGCTAGCTCACAGATTGTTGAAGCAGTTCATACTGTTTTGGAGCAGACTCCTCCTGAACTTGCAGCTGATATTTCTGATAGAGGTATCGTTCTTACAGGTGGTGGAAGCTTGCTTTACGGACTTGAGGAACTTATTTCTGAGAAGACTGGAATTAATACAATGACTGCAGAAGATCCAATGACAGCAGTTGCTATTGGTACTGGAATGTATGTTGAATTTTTAAGTGAAAAAGGTGGAATGTAATTTTAAACATTCTTGATTAAGAACTTTTCGGCGGTCGATTTTTGACCGCCTTCATTTATTTTTAGAAAGGGATTCTTTATGGAGAGTATTAACGTTGAGGGTTACGTTGAAAAAATTGTTTTTCATAATGAGGATAATGGGTATACTGTTTTTAGCGTTTCTGATTCGGATTCTGGTGAGGAAATCACATGTACCGGAAGTGGAATTTACTTGAATGAAGGTCAGTATGTTAAGGTGAGTGGCGAGATGACTGTGCATAAAAATTATGGTCCTCAGCTTGCTGTCCGCGAGTACTATGAAAAGGAACCAGAGAATGTTGCTGCAATTGAAAAATATCTTGCTTCTGGTGCTATTAAGGGTATCGGTGAGGCTCTTGCGGCTCGTATCGTTAAGAAGTTTGGTAAAGAAACCTTTGACATTATGGATAATACGCCTGAAAAGCTTGCTGAAGTTAAGGGAATTAGTAAGAAAAAAGCGAGAGATATTGCGGAGCAATTTACTACAAAACGTAAGCTTCGTAAGGCGATGATTTACCTTCAACAATATAATATTCCGATGAATCTTTCGGTGAAAATTTATAAGGAATATGGGGAAAAAATGTATGATATTCTTTCAAAAAATCCTTATAAATTAGCTGATGATATTTCTGGAGTTGGTTTTAAAACAGCGGACCAGATTGCCGCATCTATCGGCATTAGCGCGGATTCTGAATATAGAATTCGCTCTGGAATGCTTTATGTTCTAAATGGATTTTTAGGTGAGGGAGATTGCTATCTTCCTTATGAAAAATTTGCCTATCATGTTGCTAATCTTTTGCAGGTTGATGAGGAACTTGTTCAGGTTAATCTTTCTCATTTGATGTTTGATAAGAGCATTGTCGTCGTGGGTGATGAAAACGAAAGACGGGTTTACTTA
The DNA here is from genome assembly GCA_024691565.1 of Lachnospiraceae bacterium. GTDB lineage: Bacteria > Bacillota > Clostridia > Lachnospirales > Lachnospiraceae > JAEEJA01. The sequence goes on from JAILNN010000085.1 coordinate 9,232, forward strand.
TCGAATGTTTATTATATGGAGAAGAATTCTGCTGCCATGGTTTCTGATTTGAATTTGGCATTTAGTGCAGAAGATGATGATATTGATAAGCAGGTTAAGAAGACTGAGAAGAAGCTTGATATTGAGCTTGATGAGATCCAAAAGACTGCCGTTAAAGAGGTTATAAAAAACGGTGTCGTTATTATTACTGGTGGACCTGGTACTGGTAAGACAACAACAATAAATTCAATTATTGATGTCCTGGAGAGAGAAGGAATGGAAGTGCTTCTTGCGGCACCAACAGGACGTGCGGCGAAAAGAATGACTGAGAGTTCTGGACATGAGGCGCAGACAATTCATCGACTTCTTGAAATTGGTGGCATGCCAGATGATGATGATAAAAATGAGATGCGTTTTGCGAGAAATGAGTCTTCTCCGCTGGAAGCAGATGTTGTGATTATCGATGAGATGTCGATGGTTGATATCTTTCTTTTCTATGCGCTTCTTAAGGCAATTGTCCCTGGAATGAGATTGGTTTTAGTGGGCGATGTTAATCAGCTTCCAAGTGTTGGACCTGGTAATGTTCTTAGGGATCTTATTAATGCTAATTTTTGTTCTGTGGTTAAACTGGAACATATTTTTAGACAGGCTGCTCTTAGTGATATTGTTCAAAATGCGCATAAAATTAATAGCGGAATTAGACCTGTTTTTGATAATAAGAGTAAGGACTTTTTCCTTATGAGAAGGTCTGATGCGAACAATGTTATTGGAACTGTGATTTCGCTTGTGAGGGATAAAATTCCTAAATATGTTAATGCTTCGGTTTATGATTTGCAGGTTCTTGCTCCGATGAAAAAGGGTGAACTCGGAGTTGATAATTTGAATGTTGTTTTGCAAAAATATTTGAATCCTCCTGAACCTGGAAAGAATGAGCATGAATTTAGAGGGCTTATTTTTAGAGAAAATGATAAGGTTATGCAGATTAAAAATAACTATTCTGCACAGTGGCAAATATATAACAAATACCGAATTTCTATTGATGAGGGAAGTGGAGTTTTTAATGGAGATTTGGGTGTGATTAAGGAAATTGATGAGGTTGCTGAAAGAGTGACCTGCGTCTTTGATGGTAACAAGGAAATTGAATATTCGTTTCAGGAGATGGATCAGATTGCACATGCCTTTGCGACGACAGTTCATAAGTCTCAAGGTTCTGAATATCCTGCTGTGATTATGCCGATTTTAGGCGGTCCGAGAGCCCTCTTAAATCGAAATATTTTATATACTGCGGTTACTAGAGCTAAGAAATGTGTTATCTTGGTTGGTAGTGAGGAAACGGTTGTTAGGATGATTGATACCAAAAAGGCGGATGAGAGATTTTCTAGTCTTGAGGAAAGAATTGTGGAATTATCAGACTGGAGGGGCGATGCTTAATACTCTTATTAATATGATTTATCCGCCACGTTGCATTATTTGTGATTCGGTACTTAAGGTTGGAGAGAAGATGCTTTGCCCTGATTGCAGGGATAAGCTCACATACATTGAAGAACCTACCTGTGTTTGTTGTGGAAGAGAAATTCAGGATGATGAAGAATTTTGTGAGAATTGTGTTGGCAGAGTTTTACCATATGATTGTGGAAAATCTGTTCTTCTTTATGATGAAAATATGAAAAATTCTGTTTCAAAATTTAAGTATCATGGTAGACAGGAATTTGCAATTTCTTATGCAAAAATTATTTACGATCGTCTTTATGATTGGATAAGTGATTTGAATGCTGAGGTGCTTATTCCAGTGCCTGCGCATAAAAGCAGGCTTAAAAAAAGAGGATATAATCAGGCGGCTTTGATTGCTTCTGAGCTATCAAAATTAACTAAAATTCCGACGATTGATGACTTTTTAATTAGGACAAAAAAGACAGAGAGACAGAAGGAATTAAATGCCGAAGAGAGACGAAATAATTTATCTGGAGCCTTTGAATTAAATCCTATTTATTTTAAAAAATTTGGAGAAAATTCTGAGGAAATTTTTGGCTCTGCAATTATTGTTGATGATATTTTTACGACAGGTAGTACTATGGAAGAGTGTGCTAGTGTTTTAAGGAAAATTGGAGTTAGAAATATTTATTTTATTTGTCTATGTTCTACAATGATTTAGAAATAGTTTAATAATTGTTTATAAAAAATATATTTACATAGTAATTAAATATATGTTAAAGTGTTATGCGGTCTTTTTACATTTTAAATGTAAAGAGATTTTTAATATGTTTGATTTGGGAGAAAGAAGATGATTAGATCTAAAATTGTTGCTACTGGTTCAGGTATTCCTGAGAAGGTTGTTACTAATTTTGACTTAGAAAAGATTGTTGATACTAGTGATGAGTGGATTAGTCAGAGAACTGGTATTAAGGAAAGAAGAGTTGTTATTGATGAGACAGCAGCAGATTTAGCAACAACAGCAGCTAATGAGATTATTGAAAAATCTGGAATCGATCCTTTGGATATTGACATGATTATTGTTTCAACATGTTCACCAGATTATTTAACTCCAAATGTTGCTTGTGTTGTTCAAAATAATATTGGCGCAAAGAATGCTGCCTGTGTTGATGTTTCAGCTGCTTGTGCAGGCTTTACATTTGCACTTAGCGTTGCTGATAAGTATGTGATTTCAGGTGCTAAGAAATGTGTTCTTGTTCTTGCATCAGAGATTATTTCAAAGTTTACAAATTGGGAAGACAGATCAACCTGCGTTCTTTTTGGTGATGCTGCAGGTGGTGTGCTTTTAGTTCCTGAAGAGAATGATGAAGGCGGACTTATTTGTGAGGAAATTGGTTCTAAGGGCGAAGGCTGGGAAGTTCTTGGAAATGGTGGATTACCTATTTCAAATGCTTTCAATGGTCATGAAAAAATTAAGCCTGAAGATACCTATGTTTTCATGGATGGTAGAGAGGTCTTTAAGTTTGCTACCGGTAAACTTAGGGAGAGTATTGATAATGTTCTTGAGATGGCTAAGATGGATAAGGAAGAGGTTACCTGGGTTGTTCCTCATCAGGCTAACATTAGAATCATCGAAGTTGTTGCTAAGAAGGTTGGAATTCCTATGGATAAGTTCTACTTAAATATTGAAAGATTTGGTAATACTTCTTCAGCTAGTATTCCAGTTGCTTTGAATGAGATGGCTGAAAAGGGGCTTCTTAAGAAGGGTGATAATATCGTTCTTTCTGGTTTTGGCGGAGGTCTTTGCTGGGGAACTATTCTTGTTAAATGGTGCTAAGACGTTGTAAAAAAGACGTGCTGGCTCGAATAAAAAAGGTGTTTACAGTTTATGTTTTTTAAGGTACACTATAAAAGCATTGCTGTGTTTAATACAATACAGAAAATTAATCTAGGAGGTTATTTTATCATGGAAGAGATTTTTGAAAAAATTAAGGAAATTATTGCTGAGCAGACAGGAAAAGATGAGAGTGAGATTACAATGGATACTAACGTTAAGGAAGATCTTGACGCTGATTCACTTGATTTATTCCAGATTATCAATGATATTGAGGATGAGTTTGAAATCTCTATCGAGGATCCTAACGTTATCGTTACAGTTAAGGATGCTGTAGAGTTAGTTGAGAAATCTAAAGAAGCTTAATTTTTAATTAAATTTTCAGGGCTTGGGGCAAGGCAAGGTCTTGCTTCGGCCCACTTTTTTGATAAGAGAGGTAATAGGATGAAGACTGTATTTATGTTTAGCGGCCAGGGTGCGCAGTATGCTGGTATGGGAAAAGAGCTTTATGATAACTATAAAGAAGCTAAAGAAATTTTCGATACTGCTGACGAGGTTCTTGGATATTCAATCAAGGATATTTGTTTTAATGATGAAGAAAAGTTGAAGAATACTGAATTTGCACAGCCAGCAATTCTTACTATGAGTATTGCAGCAATGAGCGTTTTGAAGGAGCAGGGTGTTAGAGCTGCCCTTACAGCAGGACTTAGTTTGGGAGAGTATTCTGCATTGGTTGCAAGTGGTGCACTTGATTTTAAGGATGCAGTAGGTCTTGTTCAGAAAAGAGGAAAATTTATGGCAGAGGCTGTTCCTGCTGGTCAGGGAGCAATGTATGCCATTATTGGTTTAGATAGAGAAGTTGTTGAGGAAGTTTGTAAGAGTGTTATGGATGCAGGTGATGGATATGTAATCGCTGCTAATTACAACTGTCCTGGACAGATTGCAATTGCTGGAGAGGCAGCTGCGGCAGATAAGGCTGCAGAGCTTCTTAAGGAAAAGGGTGCTAAGATGGCTGTTAAGCTTAAGGTTAGCGGTCCTTTCCATACAGAGCTTCTTAAGAGTGCTTCTGAAAAACTTGAGGCAGAACTTAAGAATATTACTTTTAATGATATGAAGATTCCAGTTTATACAAACCTTAACGCACAGATTATTCCTTCTAAGGATGATATTGCTTCTATCCTTGTTAAGCAGGTTATTAGTCCTGTTAGATGGGAAGATATTATTAGAAATATGGCTGATCAGGGTGCTGATACATTTATCGAACTTGGACCTGGTAAGGCATTGACTGGATTTGTTAAGAGAACACTTAAGGGTGTTAAGATTATGAATATTGAAGATGTAAGTACTCTTAATAAAGCTATTGATAAGCTTCATGAATAAGGTACTTTAAAAATAACAGTTTAAGATTTATGAAAGGGATTATCTTATGCAGGATTTAACAGGAAAGACTGTGGTTGTCACAGGAGCGGCTAAAGGCATAGGACGAGCTATTGCAGTTGCATTTGCAAAAGAGAAATGCAATATTGTTGTGAATTATCATAGCACAGAGCCTAAGGAAACTATTGATTTATGTGAGGCTGAAGGAGTTAAGGTTCTAGCGCTTCAGGGAGATGTAAGCGATTTTAATTTTGCCAAGGATTTTATCAATCAGGCGAAGAAGGAATTTGGTAGCGTTGATGTTCTTGTAAACAACGCTGGTATTACGAGAGACACTCTTCTTTTGGGAATGAAGGAAAATGATTTTGATGATGTTATCAATACTAATTTAAAGGGAACCTTTAATATGATTAAGTTTGCGAGCAAGATTATGCTTAAGCAAAAAGCGGGTTCAATCATCAACATGGCTTCAGTTGTAGGTGTTACAGGAAATGCAGGTCAGGCAAATTATGCTGCTTCTAAGGCAGGTGTTATTGGACTTACAAAGTCTGTTGCTAAGGAACTTGCAAGTAGAGGAGTAACAGCAAATGCTATCGCTCCAGGATTTATTGAGACAGATATGACTGCTGTTCTTACTGACGAACAGAAGGCAGAGATTTTTAAGGGTATTCCACTTGCAAGAGGCGGAAAACCAGAGGAGGTAGCTGAGGCTACAGTATTCCTTGCAAAGCATAAATATATTACAGGACAGGTTTTAAACGTTGATGGAGGTATGGTAATTTGAGCGATATTAAAAGAGTAGTTATTACAGGAATGGGAGCAGTTACTCCAGTTGGTAATAATGTAAAGGATACTTGGGAAAATGTTAAAAACGGCGTTAGTGGAATTGATTTCATTAAGAAATTTGATGCTTCAAATTTGAAGTGTAATGTTGCTGGTGAGATTAAGGATTTCAACGCTGAGGAATATGTTGATAAAAAAGAACTTAAGAGAATGGATATGTTCTCAGTTCTTTCTATCGCATCTGCTGCTCAGGCTATTGAAGAGTCTGGTCTTGATATGGAAAAGGAAGATCCATATCGTGTAGGTGTTATTGTTAGTTCAGGAATCGGTGGATTCGTTAATATTGAGAAACAGGCTAATGTTTGCTTTGAAAAGGGACCAAAGAGAGTTTCTCCTTTCTTCATCCCTATGATTATTTCTAATATGGCATCTGCTTCTATAGCAATTCGTTATGGAATGAGAGGTGTTTGTAAGAATATTACAACAGCTTGTGCAACTGGTACTCATTCAGTTGGTGATGCATTTAGAGAGATTAAGCATGGTTACAGCGATGTTATTATTGCTGGTGGTGTTGAGGCTTCAATTTGTGAGCTTGCTATGGCTGGTTTTGTGAACCTTACAGCTCTTACAAATTCTGATGATCCTAAGACAGCTTGTAGACCATTTGATTTAAATAGAGATGGTTTCGTTATGGCTGATGGTGCTGGTGTTCTTGTTCTTGAAGAATATGAGCATGCTAAGGCTCGTGGAGCTAAGATTTTAGGCGAAGTTGTTGGATATGGTTCAACAGAGGATGCTTATCATATTACTGCTCCATTACCTGATGGAACTGGCGCTGCTGAGGCTATCAGACAGGCTATGAGAGAAGCTGGAATTACAGCTGAACAGGTTGGATATATTAATGCTCATGGAACATCTACTCATGCAAATGATGAGGGTGAGACAAAGGCTATTCATGCATCTTTGGGTGATTATGCTAAGAATGTTCCTGTTAGCTCAACTAAGTCTATGACGGGTCATATGCTTGGAGGTGCTGGTGCAGTTGAGGCTATTATCACTGCTAAGGCTCTTTCTGAGGGATTCCTTCCTCCAACAATTAATTTGGATACACCAGATCCTGCTTGCGACCTTGACTATATTCCAAATGTTGGTAGAGAAGCTAATGCTGAATATGCATTATCTAACTCTTTCGGATTTGGTGGACATAATGCAGTTATTTGTCTTAAGAAGTATTCAGAATAATTAGAAACGGAGGTTTCGAAATGGAACTTGATACAAAACAGATTATGGAAATAATTCCACATAGACCACCATTTCTTTTGGTTGATAGAATTACAGATTTAGTTCCTGGTGAGAGCGTTGTCGCTATTAAGAATGTGACAATGAATGAACCTCATTTTCAGGGACATTTCCCTGGGAATCCTGTAATGCCAGGTGTTTTGATTGTGGAAAGTATGGCTCAGGCTGGTGCGGTTGCAATTCTTTGCAAGGATGAATTTAAAGGAAGAACCGCATATTTCGGTGGTATTAAGAATGCTAAATTCAAGAAGATGGTAACACCGGGAGATACTTTAAGGCTTGAAGTGCAGATAGATAAGCTTAAAGGGAAAGTTGGAATGGGCAACGGAAAAGCATACGTGGGTGACGAGGTTGCTTGCGCTGCAGAGTTTATTTTTATAATTGGAGATTAGAATTATGAAGTTACCAAGTTTTGCTGATTTAAAAAAGGGTATTGTGGAGAAGAAGTATGTTGAAGTAGCGACTAATACTTCAAAGACAGCAATCTCATCTTTCTTGAAGAAGAAGTCTAATGGACCTTCGATACCTGATGAAAGCTGGGTTAAATGTAAGAAGTGTATGAACCTGGTTTATAAAAAAGAGATTACAAAGTATAGACTTTGTCCTAATTGTGGGGCTCATTTTAGAATGACTCCTGCTGAAAGAATTAGGATTACCTGTGATGAGGGAACCTTTGAAGAGTGGGATGCTGGTCTTACTACAGCTAATCCTATGGGATACCCTGATTATGATAAGGTTATTGAGGGTGCTCAGGATAAGTCTGGAATTAGAGAAGCAGTTGTTACCGGTAAGTGTGAAATTGGCGGACAGAAGGCAGCTATTGCTATTATGGACAGTCATTTTATGATGGGTAGCATGGGCTCTGTTGTTGGTGAGAAGATTACTAGAGCTTTTGAGAGAGCAACAGAGGAAGGACTTCCAATCATTGTTTATACTGTTTCTGGTGGAGCTAGAATGCAAGAGGGTATTATGTCACTTATGCAGATGGCTAAGGTTTCTGAAGCTGTTGCCAGACATGATGATGCTGGACTTCTCTATGTTGTTGTAATTACTGATCCTACTACTGGAGGAGTTACTGCAAGTTTTGCAATGCTTGGAGATATTATCCTTGCTGAACCTAAGGCTCTTATTGGTTTTGCTGGACAGAGAGTTATTAAGGCTACAATTGGTCAGGACTTACCAGAAGGCTTCCAGCGTTCTGAGTTCCAGCTTGAACATGGATTTGTAGATAGAATCGTTAATCGTCAAGAATTGAAGAAGGAACTTACAACAATCTTGAAGCTACATAGTAAATAATGAGTTTTGTTTAAAGGTTTGGAGGAAATAAAATGACAGAAGCAATGGAATCCGTTAAGATTGCTCGTAAAGCTGAGCGTCCAACTACTAAAGAATTTATAGATGAATTATTCGATGATTTTATTGAATTTCATGGTGATAGATATTTTGCTGATGATGCTGCAATCATCGGTGGTATCGCTTCTTTTAAGGGTATACCTGTTACGGTTATTGGAATTCAAAAAGGTCATACTTTGGCTGAAAATATCGAGTGTAACTTTGGACAGCCTAGTCCAGAGGGATATAGAAAAGCACTTCGTTTGATGAAACAGGCTGAGAAGTTTAAGAGACCTGTAATTACTTTTATTTGTACTTCTGGTGCATACCCTGGAATGGGTGCTGAAGAAAGAGGACAGGGAGAGGCAATTGCTAGAAACCTTATGGAAATGTCTCGTCTTAAGACTCCTATTATTAGCATCTTCTCAGGTGAAGGCGGTTCTGGTGGAGCTCTTGCACTTGCTGTTAGTGATGAGGTTTGGATGCTTGAGCATGGTTTATTCTCAGTTCTTTCACCGGAAGGATTTGCTAGTATTTTATGGAGAGATTCTTCTAGGGCAGACGAGGCTGCTGAGCTTATGAAGATGAATGCTAAGGAACTTCTTAAAAATGGTGTTTGTGATAAGATGTTTACTGAGGCTGAAGAAGGTTTAGAGCATAATCTTCAGTATACTACTGATCAGATTTCTGAGGCTCTTTCAGAGGCATTACCTAGACTTCTTAAGCTTTCAAAGAAGAAGCTTTTAGATAATCGTTATGATAGATATAGAAAATTCGGTGAGTTCACTGAAATTGGCTAAAATACGATAGTAATAAATGTGAAATTAATTATCCCCGATAGTCGTTACTATCGGGGATTTTCAATGAGAAGGGAGGTAAGATGGAAAATAATTTTAGTAAGCTTCATCCATTGTCAAATATTGTTTTCTTTATATTCATGATAATATTTTCCATGTTTACCATGAATCCCATTCTTGTAGGAATTATGTTGCTTGAATCCTACGTGTATTTTATATATTTAAATGGATTTAGGTCTTCGAAAAAACTTCTGTTTTTAGTAATTCCGATTTTGATTTTTTCTTGTATAATTATTCCGTTTTTTTCGCATAATGGTGTGACACCACTTTTTTATATTAATGATATGCCATTTACTTTGGAGACTGTGATTTTTGGATTGGTAACTGGTGGTGTGCTTATGTCTGTTATTATGTGGCTTCAGACGGCGACAAATATTATTGACAATGAGAAGTTTTTATATTTAACTGGAAGACTCTTTCCAACGCTTGCGCTAATTGTTTCAATGTCATTTAGGATGATTCCACTTTTTATTCGAAGGTACCGGGAAATTGGTGAGGCGCAGTATGGAATTGGGCGTAATCCGAAGGACATGAAGGCTATAAATAGATTCAAGTTTACGATTAAAAAGGTATCTATTTTGATTTCTTGGTCGCTTGAAAATTCGGTGAATACGACGATGTCAATGGAGTCGAGAGGATATGGTGTCAGAAGGAGAAGTAGCTTCCACTTGTATCAATTTAAAAAGAAGGATGCGATTTTTATGATAGTGATTTTTGCACTTTTGATCTTTCCTTTTATTACTTTGGTGACAAATGGTTTTAAGGTTTATTTCTTCCCTGAAATGGATTTGCTTAAGGTTGGGATTAAACAGGTGATTTCCTATTGTTTGATTGGGATAGCTGGTACATTACCGTTTATTGTGGATTTAACAGGAAGTAAGTGATGAGGTCGATTATGAATTCAATCATTAAATTTGAAGATGTGAGTTTTAAATATCCAAATTCTGATAAAAATGCTATGGAGGGAATTTCTTTCTCTGTTGATGAGGGGGAATTTGTTGTTGTCTGTGGTCAGTCTGGCTGTGGAAAGAGTACCCTTTTATCACATATGAAGAAGAATCAAATTCCGTTCGGAAAAGGTAGCGGTGATATCTATGTTTTGGGTAAGAAAATTGAAGAACTGACTGACCTTGAAAATGCTGAGAAAATTGGCTTTATCGGTCAGGATATTGATTCGGAAACTGTGACTGATAAGGTTTGGCATGAACTCGCATTTGGGCTTGAAAATTTGCATATGGAAAATGATGTAATTTACAGAAGGATTGCGGAAATTTCTGAGTATTTTGGACTTTCGGATCTTTTTAGGAAGAATGTTAATGAGCTTTCTGGTGGAGAAAGGCAGATTTTGACGCTTGCTTCTGTGATGTGTATGCATCCTTCGGTTTTGATTTTGGATGAACCTACTAATCAGCTAGATCCTTTGAGTGCGTCGAAACTCATAAAGATTTTGGAGCAGCTTAATCAGGAGTTTTCAACTACGATTATTATTTCTGAGCAACGCCCGGAGGCTGTGATTCCACTTGCAGACAAGGTCCTTTTGATGCATGAAGGAAGGGTGGTTGCCTTTGATGAACCTAAAAAACTAGGGAATGCTATTAATGAATTTAAGAATAAAAATGAGAAACTTCCTGTTTTGAATTCCTTCCCGGCTGCAATGAGACTTGCACTTCTTGCGGATATGGATGAAAAGAGAGGGACTTTTAAAGGTAAGGCGGGAAACGCGCTTCCGCTTTCTGTTAGAGAAGGAAGAGCCTGGATTAAAAGTAATAAGGATGATTTAGGCGAGTTTTTTGAAAAAATAGAAGAGTATAATACGGCTCGGTTTGATAAAGAGAGGGGAGAGCCTGGAGAGGTGAGGCTTGATGACTTGGACCTTCAAGGTGCTAAGAATCTTAGGAACAGTCAGGGCCTTCAAGGTAAGAGTGAGAGCCAATCTGAATATGCGGTTTCTGTAAAAGAGCTTGCTTTTTCCTATGATGAGAAGGATAAGAAGTCTTTAAAATGGGGCGCTAGAAAAAAATCAGAAAAGAAATATATTTTGGAAAACCTTGATTTAAAGGTTTCTAAGGGAAGTTTTATTTCTATTTTGGGAAGTAACGGTTCTGGTAAGACTACACTTCTTAAGCTTATTGGAGGGATTCTTGAGGCAGATAAGGGAAGTGTTAATCTTAGTGGCAGGGTTTCATATTTGACGCAAAATCCACTACTTCTTTTTACGGAAATTACCGTTGAAGAGGAACTTGCAGAGATTTATACAAATTACACAGAATCTGATAAAGAGAAGAAAATTTCAGATAAAGAGATAGTTGAAAATGTGAATCATATGCTTGAAAAGATGAGGCTTACGAGTTTGAGAAAGTCGCATCCATATGATTTGAGCGGTGGTGAGAGGCAGAGACTTGCGCTTGGAAAGGTACTTTTAACAGAGCCTGAAATCTTGCTTTTGGATGAGCCTACTAAGGGACTTGATGCGGCTTTTAAATCGGAGCTTGCTAAACTCCTTAAAGAGATTAACGAAGGCGGGACAACAATTATTATGGTTTCGCATGATATGGAATTTGTTGCGAAGAATTCTATGGAGTGCGCACTGCTTTTTGATGGAAGGACAGTGGAGACAACGCATGTTAAGGAGTTTTTCTTGGATAATCATTTCTTTACAACAGCGACTAGGCGCCTTACAGATGGTTTATTGTCAGGTTGCGTTGTTTTGCCGGAAATGTAGTTTTTTGCGTTTTAGAAATTTGAGAATCTGATAGAAAGGAGGGTGCGCTTTGAATACGATGAAAAGGCTGTTTAGAAGGGGTGTGGATGCTTCGCCAAGAAACTTTGATGAAGAAAAATTTAAGAAAAATATGAAAAAAAGAAAGCTTACCAGCCTGCTGGTTTTATTTATAATTTTGCCTCTTCTTTTATATGTTTTCTTCTTTGTTTTTAAACAAGAGCATTATGTTCTTATGAGTCTTCTTATCTTGTTTGCGATTATGATGCCCTTCTTTTATGTGTTTGAATATAGGTCAGTTAAGGCAAGAGATGTCGTGTTAATTGCCACAATGACTTCGTTTACAGTTGTTGCAAATGTTATTTGTACTCATACAGTGCCTCTTCATGCAGGTACTGCAATGGTTGTTATTACAGGGGTTGCGCTTGGTCCGGAAGCTGGATTTTTGACGGGTGCTCTTGGTAGGTTGATTTGTAATGTGTTTGATGGGCAAGGACCTTGGACTCCTTGGCAGATGGTCGCATGGGGAATCATGGGGCTTTTTGCTGGAATCGCTTTTAACCGAGTGGATTTAAAATCAAAGTCTCTTTTTGAGGAGAGTATTGCTAAGAAAACCTCTTCTTTTAAGGTAATTCTAGGTCCCTTAAGTTGTATTTTTATTGCAGAATTTCTAGGAATCTTAATATTTGCCTTGAACGGCGATAAAAAGGGCTTTTTAGGGCTTTGGGTTTATATATTTGGCTTTACAGGTTTGGTTTCAGGTGTTATAATTCAACGGGCAAAGCTGACGGCAGATGTTTTAAGCCTTACTTTGTTTACTTTTTTTGTAACCTTTATTGTTTACGGCGGGTTATTAAATTTTGCAAACGTCCTTATGATGAATGCAATTAATCCTGTCGAAAATGAAATTTCTAAGGAGGCGTTTCTCGCGGTATATTTGTCGGGACTTCCTTATGATTTGCAGCATGCAGCTGGCGCTTCGGCGGTTATGTTTTTTATTGGTGAGAGCATGCTAAATAAGGTTGAGAGAGTTAGGATAAAGTTTGGGATTTTAAATATCTCCGGAAGTTAAAAATAAAAATAGCTTTAAAAGCAAATATTTAGAAAGGACATTCCCTAAACCGCTTGCCAACGGTTCATAAGTTGATAGGGATGTAAGAAGATGATTAAAAAATTTTTCAAAAAAGCAACAGCGCTTGTCACAGCATTATCTATTGTGATAGGAGGCGCATCGGCAACTAGTGTTAACGCAGGAGAAGTAGTAGAAACAAAAGAAGATATTGTAGTTTGGGTTGGAATTGATTCACTTGGCACTAAAAATGCATCAGGAGAAGCGATTTCATATGAAAAGACTCCAATTATTATTGAAGACGGAAGCAATGCAGCGGATGCATTTGTTGAGGCACTTGATGATAGTGGAATCCACTATACAGCTACACCAAGTTCTTACGGACTTTATTTTGAAGAAATTGGTGGTCTTGGCTATAATGAAAAGACATATGAGTTTTGGAACTTTACATATAATGATACTTATTCAAATATTGGAGCAAGTAGTTATTCTTTAAATGATGGAGATCAGATAAACTTTATTTATACCACTTATGGTTCAGGAAATAATTCGGTACCTTCATTTAAGGATGATAAGAGTCTTAATCCTACCAAGGGTGCAATTTCTGCACTTGTTGAAGATGGTAAAAAAGCTGAAAAAATCATCATGGATACAATTGCTAAGAATTTGAATGGTGATTATATACCTGGAATTGAAGATACATATTCACTCTATACATTATTTGCAATGGTTAGAGCGGGTTATTGTGATGAAGAATATTTAGCTTCTGTTTATAAAAAGATTAGTAAGCAGCTTCAGGAAATTAAGAAGTTTGGTGGAACTAAGGTCGTTACAAATGACTATGATTATGAGACTGGTGAGTATGTAGAAAACGAAAAAATTCTCACAACTGATACTATTAGTTCCGTTGAATATGCGAAGCTTATTCTTTTCCTTACAGCTATTGGCAAGGACGCTTCAAATGTATGTGGAATGAATTTAATTGATTATATGACTGACAGAGAGATTTATAATAATTCAGTTAGTGTTTGGTCAAAATATGGTGTTGAAGGTATGATGCTTCTTGCACTTGATTCTGCGGATTATGACGAGTCTACTAAGGAAGGTGCAGTTACCAGGGATGAACTTGTTAATGCACTTGTTTCTGATGTTGACAATCAGATTGAGATTTCTTGTAACCCTGAGTATATGAGTCCAGATGGGGCTGCAATGGCTGTTCAGGCAATTGCGCCTTACGCAGATTTGGATATGCTTGATAATGATGCTATTAGTGCTAGTAGAACTGCAGTTGAGGCTAAGGCAAGAAAGGTAATTAACTTCCTTGAGAATTATCAAAATGTTTATGATGGTGGTTTTGATGCATATGGTGGTTCAAATCCATGGTCACTAGCACAGGTAATGATTACATTGGGTGCTTACAAGGTTGGTCTAGCTGAAGATGATGATAATTATGATTTTATAAAGAACGGAAAGACACTTATTGATGCTGCGCTTCAGTTTGTTGACTTGGAAAAGAAAACAGTTGATTCTCAGCTTTTAAGCTTTGGAACAGAGCAGCTTATGAGTGGCTTGGATTCTGTTATTAGAATTACAGAAGGAGATTTGGCATATTTTGAAGTAACTGATGTCGATAATTTTGGTAGTGATTATTCTGGTGAGTTAGATGATCCATATGCTCCTGAGGTAACAGCTACTCCAGTTGCAACAGCTTCTGCAACAACAGCACCTGCAACAGAGGCACCTACAGATGCACCTGTAACAGAAACTCCGGATAATACTAAGGCTCCAGCTGATGAAACAGAAGCTCCTAAGGCACCGGTAGAGCCTATTGTTATTGAATACGCCACACAGGCTCCAGTTGCTACAGCTGCTCCTGCAAAGGCTTCAACAGCTGCCGCTGCTACAGCATCTGCAACTACTGCAGCTAGCGTTAATAAGTTTAATACAAAGAAGATTAAACTTGCTAAGAAAAAGGCTTCTCTTAAGCCTGGCAAGTCAATCAAGGTTAAGTATAAAGTTACTAGAATTGATGAGACGCTTGCTTTTGATAAGGTTACAGCTAAGATAAAGGGTAAGAATAAGAAGTTTGCAAAGATTAAATTGAATACAAAGAAAAAGAATGTTAAAATTACTCTGTTAAAGAAGGCTAAGAAGCTTAAGAAGGGAACTAAGATTAAGATTGTTCTTACTTCTGGAGATAAGAAGGCTAAATTTAAGCTAAAGAAAAAATAAATAAAAAAAATTAGAAAAACAGAAAAGAGGAATAACTATGGAAAAGTCACTTGAGAAAATCGTAGCACTTTCAAAGGCTAGAGGATTTATTTATCCAGGATCTGAAATCTATGGAGGATTGGCCAACACTTGGGATTATGGAAATCTTGGTGTTGAACTTAAGAATAACGTTAAGGCTGCTTGGTGGCAGAAGTTCATCAGAGAGAGTAAGTATAACGTTGGTATTGATTGTGCAATTTTGATGAACCCTCAGACATGGGTTGCTTCTGGACATTTAGGAAGCTTCTCAGACCCTCTCATGGATTGTAAGGAATGTCATGAGCGTTTCCGTGCAGATAATATCATTGAAGATTTTGCTAAGGAAAATAATATTGAGCTTGAAGGCTCAGTTGATGGTTGGTCAAACGAGGATATGAAGAAGTTTATTGATGAGCATCAAGTGACTTGTCCTTCATGTGGAAAACATAATTGGACTGATATCAGACAGTTTAACCTTATGTTTAAGACATTCCAGGGCGTTACAGAGGATGCTAAGAATACTGTTTATCTTCGTCCTGAGACAGCACAGGGAATCTTCGTTAACTTTAAGAATGTTCAGAGAACATCAAGAAAGAAGATACCTTTTGGTATTGGTCAGATTGGTAAATCATTTAGAAATGAAATCACTCCTGGTAACTTCACTTTCAGAACTCGTGAGTTTGAGCAGATGGAGCTTGAATTCTTCTGTGAGCCTGATACCGATTTAGAGTGGTTTGAATATTGGAAGCAGTTCTGTATCGACTTCCTTAAGAGTTTAGGAATGAAGGAAGAAGAGATGAGAGTTCGCGACCATGATAAAGAGGAACTTTCCTTCTATAGTAAGGCTACTAGCGATATTGAATATCTCTTCCCATTTGGTTGGGGCGAGCTTTGGGGAATCGCTGATAGAACAGACTATGATTTAAGTCGTCATCAGGAGGTTTCAAAGCAGGATTTAACTTACTTTGATGATCAGAAGAACGAGAGATATATCCCTTATGTTATTGAGCCTTCACTTGGAGCAGACCGTGTTACACTTGCATTCCTTTGTGGAGCTTATGACGAGGAAACTTTAGAGGATGGTTCTGTGAGAAATGTGCTTCATTTCCATCCAGCGCTTGCACCTGTTAAGATTGGTGTTTTACCTTTATCAAAGAAGTTGGCTGAGCCAGCTACTGCTCTTTATGAAAAGCTTTCTAAGAAGTTTAACTGCGAATATGATGATCGTGGTGCTATTGGAAAGAGATATAGAAGACAGGATGAAATTGGTACACCTTTCTGTATTACATATGACTTTGATTCTGAAGAGGACAATTCAGTTACTATCAGAGACAGAGATTCTATGGAACAGGTAAGA
This sequence comes from Lachnospiraceae bacterium, assembly GCA_024691565.1. Taxonomy (GTDB): domain Bacteria; phylum Bacillota; class Clostridia; order Lachnospirales; family Lachnospiraceae; genus JAEEJA01. The sequence continues at coordinate 25,519 of JAILNN010000085.1, forward strand.
GTTAAGATTGATGAACTTGATGCTTATTTTGCTGACAAATTTGACTTTTAGGATTAAAGAAACGGAGAGATTATTATGAGTAAAAATTTTAAGATTATTATGGGGAAATTCTTAACTTTCGTATTGCTTTTTGGAATGATTTTCGTTCCTCAGGCAAAGAAGAGTGCTTCTGCTGACGAAGTTAAGTTCGACACAATTAAGACAACTGTTCGTTCAGCTGCACAGATTAAAGAATATACTGTTGGCGTTACAAACAGTTCTGTAACAAGTAAGGATAGTATTTCATATATACTTACACCTGCTGATCAATCAAAGGCTGTTACACAGGCATCTATCGTTGTTAAGGATAGTGTTGTTGATGTTACATATGCTGTTGCTGCAAAGGTTGCAAGCACAACATCAGTTAATATTACATTGGTTAAGAATTCAACTGTTTCAGCTGTCAGCACATATGGTGCGATTGATGATGATGGTGATGTTAAGGTTGTTGAGGCTGTTAGTTATTCTGCAGTAACTGCAACTGTTGGAGCTGTTCAGGTTACAATTGAAGCAGCTAATAAGACAAAGTCTTTAAGTATTGCAGATGAGTACAAGAAGGTTATTATTCCTGCAGGAAAGAAGCTTGCTATTCCTTATACAGTTGAAAAGGCTGCCGGAGCTTCTAGCTATAAAAAGGTTAAGAGTATTATTAAGAATACAAAGGTAGTTGTTAAGGCTAAACCGAAGGATGCGACTAAGACGGTTACGATTAAGGTTCCGAAGACTGCTGTTAAGGGTAATAGTACTCAGGTAACACTTAAGTCTGGAAATAAGACAGTTAATATTAAGGTCTTTGTTAGAAATAAAGCTAAGAAGCTTGCTATTACAAAATCTAGCTATACTATCAAGAAGGGTAAAGCTCAGAAGATTGAGTATACAGTTCTTAAGGCTGAAAACAATAAGAAGGCTGTTGCTAGTACAATGAAGCTTAAATGTAGTAAATCTGGATTCCTTAAGCTTAAGAAGACAAAGAGTAAGAAGGGTAAGATTATTGTTAAGGTTAAGACTTTGAAGAAGGGTTCTTTAACTGCTACACTTAAGGTTAATGGTAAGAAGGCTAAGCCTGTTACTTTAAATATTGTTTAATCATTAAATATTGTTTGATCAATTGAATAAATAAAGGTGGTATAAGAAATGGCTAAGGATAAAAAGCTTGTAGAAGAAATCACATCTATGGATGAAGATTTCACACAATGGTACACAGATGTTGTTAAGAAAGCGGAGCTCATGTCATATTCTAGTATTAGAGGTTGCATGATTTTCCGTCCTTTGGGATATGCTCTTTGGGAGAATATCCAGAAGGAATTAGATAGAAGATTTAAGGAGACAGGCGTTGAGAATGTTTATCTTCCAATGTTTATTCCGGAGAGTCTTTTGAATAAGGAAAAAGATCACGTTGAGGGTTTTGCCCCTGAGGTTGCTTGGGTAACAGAAGGTGGTGGAGCTAAGCTTCAGGAAAGAATGTGTGTTCGTCCTACATCTGAAACCTTGTTCTGCGATTTTTATAAAGACATTATTGAGTCACATAGAGATTTGCCTAAGAATTATAATCAGTGGTGTTCAGTAGTTCGTTGGGAAAAGACTACAAGACCTTTCCTTCGTTCTATGGAATTCTTATGGCAGGAAGGTCATACTGCTCATGCAACTGCTGAGGAAGCAGAAGAGAGAACAATTCAGATGCTTAATCTTTATGCTGATTTCTGTGAGCAGATTCTTGCTATCCCTATGATTAAGGGCAAGAAGACTGATAAGGAAAAATTCGCTGGTGCTGAGGCTACTTATACTATCGAAGCTCTTATGCATGATGGAAAGGCTCTTCAGTCAGGTACAAGCCATAACTTTGGTGATGGCTTTGCTAAGGCGTTTGGTATTCAGTATACAAGCAAAGAAAATAAGCTTGAGTATGTTCACCAGACATCTTGGGGAGTAACAACTCGTCTTATCGGTGCTATTATTATGGTTCATGGAGATAATTCAGGTCTTGTACTTCCTCCTAGAATTGCACCTACACAGGTTGTTATCGTTCCTATTAGACAGAACCAGGAAGGTGTTCTTGACAAGGCTCATGAAATTGAGGAGAAACTTGGTGCATTTTCTGTTAAGGTTGATGATTCTGATAAGAGTCCTGGATGGAAGTTTGCTGAGCATGAGATGAAGGGTGTGCCAATCAGAATTGAAATTGGTCCTAAGGATATTGAGAATAATCAGTGTGTTGCTGTTAGAAGAGATACTCGTGAGAAGACAGTGATTAGTCTTGATGATGTTGATGCTGAGATTGCTAAGCTTCTTGAGACAATGCAGGCAGATATGCTTGAGAGAGCAAGAACACATCGTGATGAGCATACAACAACAGCTGTCACTTATGATGAATTTAAGGATGCTATCGAGAATAAGCCTGGCTTTGTTAAGGCTATGTGGTGCGGCGATGAAGAGTGCGAGAAGAAGATTAAGGAAGACACAACTGCTACTTCTAGATGTATGCCTTTCAATCAGGAAAAACTTTCAGACGTCTGCGTTTGCTGTGGAAAGCCTGCTAAGGCAATGGTTTATTGGGGTAAGGCATATTAATATGCTTTGCATAAAAACCGTTTATATGGCTTTTAAAGCTTGAAGACGGATGAGTTAAAAATATATAGAGTTTTTCGTTGATAAATTAATAAGTAAATATAATGAAATATAAAGAGCTAACAATTAGGAAATATCCTTGATTGTTAGCTCTTTTTGATAATTGTTGTATGTTGTTATTTTGATGATTGTTGTATTTTGTTATCGATCCTTTACAGTTGCTTTGATAAGACTCATAATCTTTTCAGTAGAATTATTCATTCTGCTATCCTTCATTTTGTCGATATAGTCTTCTCTACATTCATATAGCTCGTTTATTTTTGTGAGTAGGATTTCATCTGTCATATCCTGCTCCTCAAGCATATCTGCAAAGCCTTGTTTCTTAAAGGATGCAGCGTTTAAGATTTGATCGCCTCTGCTTGCTTCAGCTGAAAGCGGAATTAGAAGAGCTGGTTTAGCGAGAACTAAAAGCTCGCAAATAGCGTTTGCTCCGGCTCTTGAAACGACGATGTCAGCTGCTGCAAATATATCCTTTAATTCTTCGTTTACATATTCAAATTGAACATATGAATCATTTTCTATTGTTTCATCTAAATTACCCTTGCCGCAAAGGTGGATAATGTTGAATTTCTTTACTAATGACTTTAGGTTTTTCCTTATTGCATCATTTATATGAACCGCACCAAGGCTTCCACCCATAACTAAAAGAACGGGTTTTTCCGGTTTTTTAAAGTCGCATAGCTTTAATCCATCTTCTTT
>JAILNN010000113.1 GCA_024691565.1 Lachnospiraceae bacterium
TATTATGTAATTTTGCAAACGAAACACGTTCAGCGGTGTGAGGGTGGTGCTGAGCACGGAGAACAGGACGTGGACGCTAACTGAACAGAAAAACAATTTATAAATAACTCAAATCTTAACAAAAACCGTAGGGATTTCCCAAAAGCTCTTATTTTTTACGGCGGGATGACCTAAATCAAACCCTCATCGCCGTAGGGATTTCCCAAAACCACTTATTTTTACGGCGGGATAACCTTAATCAAACCCTCATCGCCGTAGGGATTTCCCAAAAGCTCTTATTTTTACGGCGGGATTCCCCTAATCAAACCCTCATCGCCGTAGGGATTTCCCAAAACCACTTTTTTTTACGGCGGGATGACCTTAATCAAACCCTCATCGCCGTAGGGATTTCCCAAAAGCTCTTATTTTTACGGCGGAATGACCTAAATCAAACCCTCATCGCCGTAGGGATTTCCCAAAAGCTCTTATTATTACGGCGGAATGACCTAAATCAACCCCTCATCGCCGTAGGGATTTCCCAAAACCACTTTTTTTTACGGCGGGATGACCTAAATCAATCCCTCATCGCCGTAATCTTTCTTCCAATCCGCAAATATCCCACAAAATTCACTATACATAAATCAAAAACCTCCAGTTTATAGCCAAATCCACCCCGCGAAAAGCTTCATTCGTGTTGAATTCACTTTTATCTCACTCCGGAACAATAACTTGAACTCAAATAAAACACCCCATAGGGCTTATTATAAGCTCTATGGGGTGTTTTTATTTCATCAGATCAATTATTTCATCAGATCAATTATTTCAACAACTGATAATTTCAACAAACAAATATACCAACCTACTCCACAGTTACACTTACCTTCTTGAAGTTTCCGTTGTGTGCATATGCATATACATCGCAGCTTCCTGCAGCAACACCTGTTACCTTGCCCTTATTATTGACAGTTGCTACCTTTTCATCACTACTTAAGTATCTTACATTTGCTGCCATCTTCTTTGGCATGAGTTTCTTTTTACTGTCTGTCTTTACGACACTTGCCTTGATTTTACCCTTCTTTCCAACGGTTACAGTGAGTTTATTTTTCTTTACCTTAACTTTCTTGGCATTTGTGTACTCACTTGTTCCTCCGTTTGAATATGCGTAAACTGCAGGGCTTGTGCTTACATAGCTCTTTTGTCCGTTTACAGTAACGTAGGCTGTTACCATTGCTTTGTAAATCTTATTCTTCTTAAGACCTGTCTTCTTAAATTTGAAGGTTTCATTTCCTTCAACAGTCTTAACAACCTTACATTCTTTATCTTTTTTGTTTCCACATTTAACGAAGCAAACATCGTAGCCGTCTGCACCTTCGACCTTTGTCCACTTGATGTTAACTGCTTTTTTGCCTTTACAATTCATCTTAGCCATGAGTGTTCCGCTAACACTCTTTCCTGTAACTGCTGTTGATGTAACCGCCTGTGCTGTAGCACCCTTAATCTCAGGAAGTTTTGAAGGATCGACTATCTTAGGAAGAGTTGCACTTATCTTAATAGTAATCCAGTCTGTATCACCTGAACTTCTTGAATATACTTCTTCTTCACTTGTATCAGTGTCGTAATCCGATGTCTTAATCTCTGCTTCAGTATCTTCGTCAGACTCAACAGAAACCTTATATCCCTTTCCATTAGGGATTCTAAGCCATCCACCTTCATCACTAGTTGTGAATCCAATCCAGCTATCTGAACGATATGTAAGTTCACCATTTTCTAATGTTGCAACAACATTTCCATCAGCATCCTTAACGTTCTCAACAATTCTAACACCGTCTTTAACTGGTTTCACATAAACACGAGTATATCCTTCAATCTGTGTTGCATTCTCTTTTGTAATTCCATTATAGTTAGAATCAAGAGTCTTAAGCCAAGAAACAATTATCTCATTGTTGTGAGGACGCATAAAACTTCCAGCATTTCCTACAAATGTAGCAATATGTTTAAACTGCTGATTTAAGTAATTAAAGGATATTTCCTCAGTCTGATTCTTATCATAAAGTAATAAATATGTAAGCATCTTAGAAATTGCTGCACTCTCTTTTTCACCTGTAAGCGCTTCAAAAAGTTCTGCGTCTTCCTCAGGAAGTCCAGCAGCTTCAAGACCACTACCAATAACTACTGAATAAAGACCAGCTCTTAACCCACTAGCAGCTTCCTCGAAATCGCCAAATTTATCAGCAGAAGTTGCAACCTTCTTCAATTCATTGTATTTTTTCAATACTTCATCAGGTACTTCAGTTCCCTGTTCTTCAGCGTTAGCAATGATAGTTTCAATCTGCTCAATTGCTGCAGATAACTGAGTTTTTGCGTCATCATCAAACTTCTTGTCTCCATATCTTTCAACTACGAAAGAAACATACATAGAAACTAACATAGGAATAAGTAATGGATTAGATTTAATTCCACCAATTAATTCTCCGCTCTTTTCCATATGCGAGAAGAAATATCCACAAAGATGCTCTAACGCATCTTGATATGTCTCATAATAGCATGTTCTATCTTGAGCAACATATGCGAGTGAATCTTCCATTAATGCCATAAATTCTGTCTGATTATCAGGAAGATATGAATCTTCATCATCAATAATTTTGATTTCACCTTTTTGCATAGCCTCTAAATCAAACGTCTTAGGAGTAAAACCATCTGGATCTCCACCGTTCATATAAAGATTATAAACGATTTCATTTGTCTGCTGAAGAAGTTTGAGCATTCGCTCTTTATCGCCTCTGTCAGCATATCCAGTTACTGTACCATATCTCGCAAATCCAAGTTTTTCAGGAGGTGCAACTGTAACAATATCGTAGTGCTCTAATGTGTTATGGATATAATTATACTTGCTATCTGCATAATCACCTTCAACATCAGCACTTCTAGGTGTTCCAAATGTATAGCAATAAAGGTTCTGCGGCTCAAGATTTACACTCTCCCCAAGAGCACCCTTAGGATTTCTAATAAGTTCAGCTGCAACCTGGTTTGTAACACCAGCTCCTCTACTGTAACCAGAAGTCCAAACTTTTATATCACCTGAAATACCATATTGTTCAATATATTCCTTAGCATATCCAAGAACAATATCTTTACCAATTTTAAAGCCCTGATGATCACCACTGTCACCAATCATGAAGTTTCCACCCCACTCAGACTCATATCCAGCACTTCTAGGTACGATAGCGAGAAGTGTGTATTCCTTACCATTATCAACAATCTTTTTATGAGCACAACCAACACCCATAGTTCTTGTTGTCATCTTTTCTTTATAATACTGGTTTGTATCAAAATCAGAGAATCCATTATCTTCAAGGTATGCACGAAGGTTTCTACTCTTATTAGCATATCCTTCAGCTGTCTTTGGCTCACGCTCACTACTAATTGAAGCAACCGCAAGTTCAAAAGTCATCGTTGCAAGATTTTGATTATATTCCAAAGAATCGCCCTTCAAAAGATCCTCATCATAAATAAATGTATCTGTATAATCTGTCCCAGCTTCATGAGTATCAAACCAATATACACCCTTTGTAGCGCTATAATTTTCTAAGAAGGCCTGCTCCGAAGTAACATCTCCGATATCGACACTTCCTGTAGTTTCAGCACCTACTGCAATTTTAGTTCCAAAAGGTTGAACTCCAGTAACTGTAAGTGCAAACGCCAAAATTGTTGTTAATACACGTTTCATTTATTTTCCTCCAGTAATGTTTTAGTCCGTAAAAAGAACAATTTATTATAATGCTAAATAAAAAATAAATCTACTCTATATTAGCACTATCACCATTTTCACCATCGGCTTTTTAAGCGCCATCACATCAATTGTTTTCCTGGCCGCTTTCTTCACCTTTTTCACCATCGGCCTTGTCCTCACCATCCACAACTAAAGTCGCAGAACCATAGGCCTTAAGCGGTCTTCCATTTTCATCATAAACAGTTGAATATCTTACATGGAAAGGAACTCTACCAACCGTTAGCGGAATAATTCCTTCTATTGTTCCAACTCCATTTTCAAGCTGTTTATGCCAGTCGCGATACATATCAGCATAGTCAGGTGGGAAAATTCCAACCTCAATTGCAGGTTCTGGATAATTCTTTAAAAGAGGTGGAAGATTCAAATCACGCATACATCTGTAACAAGGACGCATTTCCTTAGATGCAATATCATATTCCCAAGCATACACATTTGCCTGCTCACTCGCAAACCTAAATCTTCGTTCACTTTTGTAGAGCTCATCAAATGCTCTCTTCTCATCGGTAACATTTCTACAAAGAGCATAGAACAAATATGTGTCACCAGTTTTTCCAATCACACGCATATCAGTTCTAACGCAAATCTTCTCCTCACCACAAAGATCGGTACAAAATTGACGCCAGGTTTCACAACTCTCTTCTTCGCCAGATTCAATAGACCTCTTAACTGTATCCAAATAAATCCGCTTGTTTTCATCATCAACTTCAGACCAGCTCTTAACCTTAATAATCTCTTTTTCAGTCCTACCCATTCCAATTTCTTCAACATATTTGGAATTTACTCTTAAGATTTCCATCTTTTCATCAATGGAATCATAACTAAAAACAGTTGCCGCTCCAACATAATTGCTAAAAATTAATGTTTCCAATGAAGAAGGATCCCAGAATTTGCCTGCCTCGAGATTATCAATCAAGTTAATCGCAGGTTGCATAACTTCATGATGAATTTGGTTTGACTTCTCAATAAAAGCTTCCTCGTCCATAGGCTTAGCATATAAATATCCCTGAATATAATTACATCCAAGACTCTTCATATAGTTCGCCTGTTCAATCGTCTCCACACCTTCAACAATAATAGGTGTATCAAGCCAACGCGCCATCTGAACGATTGAACTAAGGATAATTCCGCCTCTACCGCCAACATTACCTTGTAAAAATTTCATGTCTAGTTTAATAATATCAACCTCTAAATCCTTCAAAATATTTAGAGAAGAATAACCGCTTCCAAAGTCATCCATTTCAACAAGATAACCATAAGAATGCAGTTCTTTAAGTACATTAGAAATCAACTCAGTTCCACCAATAGCAGACGACTCTGTTATCTCAATACGCAAATATTTTACTGGAACATTATACTTCTTTCTAATTTCCTCAATTGTCTTAACGTAGTCATTATTATAAATATCATACCTCGACATGTTGACTGAAATAGGGACAATTTCTCTACCATGATCAAGTCCCGCTCTTTGAGATTTACAAACCATTTCAAAAACATAAATATCCGCATCATAAATCAAATTGTTCTTTTCCAAAATTGGAATAAAATCTGATGGCATCTGAACGCCAAAAATAGGATGCTTCCACCTCATAAGTGCCTCGGCACCAATCATCCTTCCAGTGATATGATTAAATTGAGGTTGATAACACACATAAATGTTATTAAACTTCAATGCATCCTGAAAACCTTCTACCATCTCTTGTTCGGTCATTTTCTGCATAATCAAACCTCCCATATGTGATTATTTCTTCGTGCTAATCATGACTCGCTTGCGAGTCACTAAAAACCCGCCCTAATACATAAATTCTTTTTTCATTTTCATTGCAACTTATTTGGTCAAATCGATTTAAAAATAGATTACCGAAAAATTAGAAAATCCGCCCGTTTTTTTAAACTAATTTTTCATAATGAATCTTTATTTCTCCTGAACAAACACTTAACCAAATTATAGCATGGATTACTAAATTTAGCAACATTAAAAGGGTCTAGATTGTCCATAAAAAAACAAACTAGACCCCTATGTATATCAATTCTAATTTCAAATCTTTTGGCCCAATTTCAGGCCCTTTCGATCCCAATTTTAAATCAAGAATCTATATCAGCTTCCTCACCATGTCAACACTTTCCTCGCCAGCAGTCCTCTGCCTTAACTTCTGAGTAAGTAAAATTTGTCTTCCCTCATCAGTGTTCACATAGATTAAGAGGCTTTTATTTCCAATCTCTTCTCTAAAAATCTCAGCAAG